>JAEZHQ010000595.1 GCA_023416455.1 Pseudomonadota bacterium
GTCTGGCCGCGGCTGCGGCTGCTGGTCGGCTCCGTCGCGCTGGCCGCGCTGGCGGCGGCGGCGGCGGGCTACCTGGCGCTGGCGGTCTACGCCTCGAAGCTGATGGTGAGCGCCCTCATCCTGGGCGGCGTCCTGCTGGTGGCGCGCGGCGTCCTCAGGGAGCTGCTCTGCGTGCTCCTGGAGCGGGGCAGCGGGCAGGTCGCCGAGGTGCGCGACCTCGTCGTCGCCACCGACAAGGGCCGCCGCCTGCTCGGCCACGCCGGGCGCATCGCCATCGACGGCGGGCTGCTGACCGTCGCCGCCTTCTTCCTGCTGCCGCTGACCGGCATGACCCTGTCGGAAATGCGCGGGATGGCCGATTCCTTCCTCAGCGGCATCACCATCGGCGGCGTGCGGATCGCGCCCGGGGACATCCTCACCGCGCTCCTGGTGCTGGCCGCCATGATCGCCGCCACGCGCTTCCTGCAACGCCAGCTCGACGAGCGCATCCTCGGCCGCGTCGCCATCGACGACGGCGTGCGCAACTCGATCCGCACGGGGGTCGGCTATCTCGGCACCACGCTGGCCGTCCTGGTCTCGGTGGGCACGCTCGGCCTCGACCTGTCGAGCCTCGCCATGATCGCCAGCGCGCTTTCGGTGGGCATCGGCTTCGGCCTCCAGAACGTGGTCAGCAACTTCATCTCCGGCCTGATCATGCTGGTGGAGCGGCCGATCAAGGTCGGCGACTGGGTGGTGGTCAACGGCATGGAGGGCACCGTCCGCCGCATCAGCGTGCGCGCGACCGAAATCCAGACCTTCCAGCGCGCCTCCGTCATCATTCCCAACTCGGAGTTCATCTCCAAGTCGGTGGTCAACTGGACGCTGACCGACAAGACCACGCGCATCGAGATCAAGGTCCGCGTCACCTACGACTCCGACGTCCGCCAGGTCCACGAGCGGCTGCTGGAGATCGCCCGCGGCCACCCCCTGGTCCTGCGCAACCCCGAGCCGGTCGTCATGTTCCGCGACTTCGGCCCCAGCGGCTTCGAGTTCGAGCAGCGCAGCTTCGTCGCCGCCACCGACCAGATCATCCCGGTCCGCAACGAACTGCGCATGCGCATCGTCGAGCAGTTCCGCGAACTGGGCATCCGGATGACCTACGACCAGCGGGTCGTCCACATGCCCAAGGTCGAGGCCCTGCTGGAGACGCTGGCGGCGGGGCGCGCCCCGTCGCCCGTCCTGGAGGTGGTGGCCGAGGCCGACAACGTCGTGCCGCTCGCCGACAAGGAGCCGCGCACGGCCTCCTGACGCGGGCCGGGCATGCCGACGGCGGGGCTTCCGGCCGGCCGGGCGAGCTGCGAGACTGGGCGGGCCGATCACCGAGGGAGGCCGCCTTGTACCGTCCCAGTGCCTTTGCCGAGGACCGGGTCCCGCTGCTCCACGACGCCATCCGGCGGGCGCCGCTGGCCAACCTCGTCACCGTCGGCCCGGACGGGCCGGAGGCGACGCCCCTTCCCCTGCTGCTCGACCCGGACCCCGCCCCCTACGGCACGCTGGTCGGCCATCTGTCCCGGGCCAACCCGCAGTGGCGGAACCTGGCGCCCGGCGCCCCGGCGCTGGCCATCGTCATGGGGCCGGCGGCCTACGTCAGCCCCGCCTGGTACCCGTCCAAGGCGGAGGGCGGCCGGGTGGTGCCGACCTGGAACTACGTCACCGTCCACGCGCACGGCCAGCTGGCGCTGGTGGAGGATCCGGAAGCGCTTCTGGCCATCGTCACCGCCCTGACCGACCGCCACGAGGCGGGCCGGCCCGAGCCCTGGTCGGTGGGCGACGCGCCGGCGGACTTCATCCGCGCCCAGCTGAAGGGGATCGTCGGCGTCCGCCTGACCGTCACCCGGCTGGAGGGCAAGTGGAAGATGAGCCAGAACCGCCCCGCCGCCGACCGCGGCGGGGTGATCCGCGGCCTGCTCCGGGAGGGCGGCGCGGCCGAGGCCGAGGTCGCGCGGGTCATGGCCGGGGACGACGGAGCGCCCTGAGGGGACCGCCGCCGGCCGGCCCCTCAGCGCTGCTCGATCGATGTGGCGCCGAACAGGCGCTTGTGCTCGCGCGGCGGCGAGCGCCAGTACTGCTTGGGCGCCCGGATCTCGGCGCCAAGCTCGGCGGCGGCGTGCCACGGCCAGCGCGGGTCGTAGAGGATGCCGCGGGCGAGCGCCACCAGGTCGGCCTGGCCGGCGGCGACGATCGCCTCGGCCTGGCGGGGTTCGGTGATCAGCCCCACGGCGATGGTCGGCAGGCCGGTGGCGCGCCGGACCGCCTCGGCGAAGGGCACCTGGTAGCCGGGGCCGACGGGGATGGACTGGGCCGGGCTCACCCCGCCGCTGGAGACGTCGATGAAGGAGCAGCCCCGCTCCTTGAGCGCCTGGGCAAAGGCGAGCGTTTGCTCCAGGTCCCAGCCGCCCTCGATCCAGTCGGTGGCGGAGACCCGGACGCCCACCGGCCGGCCGGCGGGGACGGCGTCCCGCACCGCCTCGAACACCTCCAGCGGGAAGCGCATGCGGTTCTCCAGGCTGCCGCCGTAGGCGTCGTCCCGCCGGTTCGACAGGGGCGACAGGAACTGGTGCAGCAGATAGCCGTGGGCGGCGTGGACCTCGACCACCTCCAGCCCCAGCCGCGCCGCCCGCCGGGCCGTGTCGGCGAAGGCGCGGCGCAGGCGCTCCAGCCCGGCGGCGTCGAGCGCCGCCGGCGGGATCTCGTCCGGGCCGTGCGGGAGGGGCGACGGCGCGACGCCACCCCAGCCCCCCTGGCCGGGCGGGATCTGGGCGCTGCCCTCCCAGGGCGCCCGCACCGACGCCTTGCGCCCGGCATGGCTGATCTGGATGCCGAGCGGCATGGCCGATTCGCGGCGGACGGCGTCGAGCAGCCGGCCAAGCGCCGCCTCGGTGGCGTCCGACCACAGGCCGAGGTCGCCGGGGCTGATCCGCCCGTCCGGCTCCACCGCCGTGGCCTCGATGAGCAGCAGGCCGGCGCCGGACAGGGCCAGATGGCCGAGGTGGATCAGATGCCAGGTCCCGGGCTCGCCGTCCTGCGCCGAATACTGGCACATGGGCGCGATGACGATCCGGTTCGCGAGCGTGAGACCGTCCAGGTTCATCGGCTGGAACAGGCGGCTGGTCATGGAAGCGGCGTCTCCTGCTGGGGGGAGCGGGGCGAAGGGCCGGGCATCCGGCCGGGCGGGGATGGTACCGGAAAATCCGTCCGCCTCAACCCCTGGGGACAGGGCCGTCAGAACATGCTCAGCTGCACGATCCCGTCGTTGCGGGCGTGGCGGCGCGCCGCGTCGACGGCGGCGTCCTGCGCGCCCTGCTGCGAGTGGGCGAGGCCGGCGGCGATGCGCTCCCCGGCCACCGACACGGCCCAGCCCCACCGGCCGTCGGCGCGCCACGTCACCGCCAGCTCGCAGCCATGGGTCTGGCACACCAGATGCCGGACCGACCAGTTCACCGCCATTGCCGCTTCCTCCGCCCCTCGGCCAAGCCCGCCTTCCTTATGCACCAGGGGAACGGCCCCGATCCAGCCGCGGCAGGACGGAAACCTGTCCCGATGCCCCCTTGCCCGGCCGCAGCCGCGGCGGGAGGCTGGGCGGCGGGCCGGCATCCCGCCGGGGCCGGCCCGCGCCGCAGCGGAGTCCAGCGGAGGCCACGCCATGACCCAGCCACCACCGCCCCAGCCATCACCGTCCCACCCACCACCGCCTCAGCCGGGATCCGACCACGGCGGCCCGGCGATCCTGCCGCACAACCTCCGGGCCGCCTCCGTCTGGAACGCCGGCGGGGCCGATTACGAGGGGATCAGCCGCAGCTGCGCCGACGCCATCGACCACGCGGTGGTCCGCCTGGCGCCCCGGCCGGGCGAGCGGGTGCTCGACGTGGCGACGGGGACCGGCTGGGCGGCGCGGCGCGTCGCCCACCACGGGGCCGCGGTGGTCGGCGTCGATCTGGGCGAGGACCTCGTGGCCGCCGCCCGCGCGCAGGCGGCCCGCCTCGGCATCGCGGCCGACTACCGTGTCGGCGACGCCGAGGCGCTGCCCTTCGCCGAGGGCTCCTTCGACGCGGTGCTCTCCACCTTCGGGGTGATGTTCGCCAGCCGGCCGGAAGCGGCCGCGGCGGAACTTGCCCGCGTCTGCCGGCCGGGCGGGCGGCTGGTCCTCCTGACCTGGTTGCCCGACGGGGCGGTGGCCGGCATGTTCCAGGTCCTGCAACCCTACCTGCCGGCCCCGCCGGGCCCGCCGCCGCCGTCACCCTTCGCGTGGGGCCGGGAGGAGCGGGTCGGGGAGCTTCTCGGCGCCGCCTTCGATCTCCGCTTCGAGCGTGGGGAGAACCGCCTGCGGACGCCGGACGGGGCGGCGGTGTGGGAGCTGTTCTCCACCGGGTTCGGCCCGGTGATCCACGCCACCGCCCGGCTGGACGAGCCCCGGCGGGAGGCCTTCCGGCGGGACTTCATCGCGTACCACGAGCGGTTCCGCGGCGCGCTCGGGATCGACATGCCGCGCGGCTATCTTCTCACCCACGGCCGGCGGCGCTGAAGGCGGGCCTGCCGCCTCCCGAAGCGCCGAAGCGCCGGAGAGCGCTCAGGCAGACTTCACGGCCGGCTGGCGCAGGCCGGCCTCGTTGGACGGCGGCGCCAGGCCGCGCGGCCCGTCGCGGCCCTCGGCCAGTTCCGGGCCGGACAGCGCGAGGCGGTCCTTCATCGCCTCGTGCAGGGAGCGCAGCGGACGGAGGAGGTAGGGGCTGACGTCGAGGTTCTTCTGCGGCATGGGGCACCCCGGCGCGGCTGTGTTCGGAAGGAACTGTCTGCAATTTGCCGCAAGATTGCCTTGATTCACATCAATCCGGCCCCGATCCCCTCCGGCGGACCGCCGCCTCCTTCTTGCCGGCAAAGTCTCACCCGCACGCCTTGCCGGATTGATGGGCGGGCCGCTCATCCGCATGGCGCGGGAAGGGAGGGGTGGGGGGTCGGCGCGAACATCCCCGACGGCAACCGCCATGCCCACGGGGGGCCGCCCTTGATCGCCACCCCCGACCCGGGGGTGGTGGCGCGGTCAGTCGGCCGCCGCCGTTGCCGGGGCCGGCGCGGGGCCGCCGCTTCCGGCGCCGGCCGCGCTTCCCGCCGATGCGGCGATGATGCAGGCGATGGCGACCCATTGGAGGGGGCCGAGGCGCTCGTCGAGGACGACCAGCCCGGCCAGCGCGCTCAGCGCCGGCTCCAGGCTGAGGAGGACGCTGAAGCTGCGCTTCGGCAGGCGCTTCAATGCCACCATCTCCAGCGAATAGGGCAGGGCGCTGGAGAAGACGGCGACGGCCAGCCCGGCGACCAGCAATCCCGGGTCGAGCAGGGCGGTGCCGGCGGTGGCGGCGCCGAAGGGGGCGACGACGAACGCCGCCACGGTCAGGCCGAGCGAGGTCACCTGGCCGCCGTGGACGCTGCCCGCCCGCTGGCCGAAGACGATGTAGAGCGCCCAGCACAACCCGCCGCCCAGCGCGTAGGCGACTCCGGCCGGGTCGAGCGGCCCGGCGGCCCCGCCCAGCGGCAGCAGGAGCAGAAGCCCGGCGGTGGCGATGGCGATCCACAGGAAGTCGATGGCGCGGCGCGACGAGGCGATCGCCACGGCAAGCGGCCCCGTGAACTCCAGCGCCACCGCGATGCCGAAGGGGATGGTCTCCAGCGCCTTGTAGAACAGCAGGTTCAGCGCGCCGAGCGTGGCCCCGTACAGCGCGATGGCGGCGGCGTCGCGCCGCGTCAGCGTCCGGCGCCACGGCCGCCAGACGACGAGCAGGATGGCGGCGGCGAAGACCACCCGGTAGGCCGTCGTCCCCTCCGCCCCGATCGCCGGGAACAGGCTCTTGGCGAAGGAGGTGCCGAGCGCCAGCGAGACCATGCCGCCGATCAGGGCGGCCACGGCCAGCAGGGGAAAGCCGGTGGGCCGGGGCGTCACGGGCGGGCCTCCGGCGGCCGTTGCGGGGGCGGGCGGCGGGCCGGTGCCTTCACGGGGGTGGTGCGTGTCCAGTTCATGGCGGGAGGATACCCCCGGATCCGCGGCGGTTGCGGCCTGATTCCGCGTCTCCGGCGCCGGAATCCGTCATGTCCCTCGGCAGGGACGCCGGATTCCGCCGGCCCTGCCCGGCGACCGGGCGGAAGGGCGGTGCTCCGGCGATCAGTCCGGCGGCAGGAGCGGGGGCGCGTCGGCGTCGCCCACCACCTCGCGCATGGTTATGAAGCTGCGGTACGACTTCACGTTCGGGTCGTCGTGGAAGACGGTGCGGGTGAAGGCGTCGTAGGCTTCCATCCCGGGCAGTTGCAGGATCAGGATGAAGTCCGCCTCGCCGGTGACGTACCAGCAGCGGCGGACCTCGCGGCGGGCGCGGATCCTGCGCGTGAAGGCGTCGAGCGCCGCCGCCCCCTCCCGTTCCAGGGTGACCAGCACATGAACGGTCAACGGCAGTCCCACCGCCGCCGGGCGCAGGACGGCGACGTCCGCCGCAACGAATCCGTCCTGCCGCAGCCGGCGCAGGCGGCGCAGCACGGCGCTTTCGGACAGGCCGACCCGTTCGCCGAGCAGGCGGGCCGGCGTCTGGTTGTCGCGCTGGATCAGGTCGAGGAGCGCGCGGTCGAAGCGGTCGAGCGGGGCGGTTCTGGTCATGGCCCGCCGATTGTAGGCCGCAACCCGGCCCGGCCGGCACAGGTTTCGCCGTTCCCCACCCTGGCCCGGGGGCAACCGTGCCGCGGCGGCCACGGCCGACGTTGACCCGGCGGAACCCACAATTTAACAATAGGCGGCCGGCCCGGCGGGCCGGATGCCGACGGGGTGAGGGCGATGGCGCAGGGTGTGGGCACCCTTTTCCGGATGATGGCGGCGGGCCTGCTCCTGCTGGCCGCGCTTGTCCTGTCCGCAGCGCCCGGCGCCGCCCACGCCCATGGCATCGCCCACGCCCATGGTACCGCCCAGGCCCATGGCGCCGACGCTCAATACGCCGCCCATCACGCGCCGCCCGACTCCGCCGCCGCCCCGGCCGCGGCCGAGGGTGGGACGGCGGCCTCCGCCCACACCGCACCCGCCGCCCCGACCGACGGCGCGGGCTGCGTGGAGCCGGTCGGCGGCGACCTCGGTTGTTGCGTCGGCAGCGCCTGCTCCCTGATGCACGGCGGCATCCCCCCGGCCGGCCAGCCCATACCGGTCCCGCCCGAGGTGGCGGCGCTGGCCCTGCGCCCCAGCCGGCTGTCCGAGGGCGTCGGCACGCTTCCCGCGCTGAAGCCACCCCGCCTGTCCGTCTGACCGGCCGCGGCCCCGCCGGCGGCTGACCCTCCCCCGGGAACCGCCCGGCCGCCGGCGTCAGCCCGCAGCGGATCCGCCCTGCCGGAGCCTTCCCATTGCCCGGCCGCGCCCAGCGCGCGCCCGGGACCGGCTCCCTTCCGACGGACCATTCACCATGCCCGGTTTCCCGTCCCGCCGCCGCTTCCTCGCCGCCACGGCCACCGCCGCCGTTTGGGGCAGCGCCGGCCTCCTTCCCGTACCCCTGTCCCGCGCGCTGGCCGCAACGCCGGCGCCCCCCCGCCTCGTCGTCGAGCGCCGCACCCTGGAGGTGCTCGGCCGTCCCGCCACGGTGTTCGGCATCCGCCGGCCGGACGGACGCCCGGGCCTGCTCCTCGACCCCGGAGAGCGCTTCCGCGTCGATCTCGAAAACCGCGCCGGCGAGGACACCATCCTCCACTGGCACGGCATGACCCCGCCCTACGCCCAGGACGGCGTCGCCGACGCCGGGCGGCCGCTGCTCGGCCCCGGTGCGGTCCAGCCCTACGATTTCGAGGCGCGCCCCGGCACCCACTGGATGCACGCCCACCACGGGCTTCAGGAACAGCGGCTGATGGCGGCCCCGCTGATCGTCCGCACCGCCGAGGACGCGCGCGCCGACACGCAGGAGGTCGTCGTCCTGCTGCACGACTTCACCTTCCGGGCTCCGGAGGAGGTCCTGGCCGCGCTGACCGGCGGCGCTGCCGCCCACGGCGGACACGGGGGGCATGGAGGGCACGGGAGCCACGGCGGCCACGCGGCCCCGGAGGCGGCCACGGCGGACCTGAACGACGTCGAGTACGACGCCTATCTGGCCAACGACCGCAGCCTGGAGGACCCGCAGGTCGTCCGCACCGAGCGCGGCGGCCGTGTCCGGCTGCGGTTGATCAACGGGGCGACCTCCACCGCCTTCCACATCGATCTCGGCGGCCTCGCCGGGACGGTCGTCGCCGCCGACGGCAACCCGGTGGCGCCGGTGACCGGACGCCGCTTCGGCATGGCCATGGGGCAGCGGCTGGACATCCTGCTGCGCATCCCGCCCGAAGGCGGGGTGTTCCCCGTGCTGGCGCAGCGCGAGGGCGACCGCCGGCGCACCGGCCTCCTCCTGGCCACCCCCGGCGCCGTGGTGGGCAAGGTCGATCCCCTGGCCGCGGCGGCGGCGGGGCCGGTGGATCTGTCCCTGGAGGAACGCCTCACCGCCCTGGAGCCGCTGCCCGCCCGCCCCGCCGACGCCGCCTTCACCATCCGGCTCACCGGCGGCATGGCGCCCTACGCCTGGTCCATCGACGACCGGCCCTACGGCCGGCACCGCCCGCTGCGGGTCTCCATGGGCCAGCGCGTGGCCGTCACCATGACCAACCCCGGCGGGATGGCCCACCCGATGCACCTGCACGGCCATCACTTCCAGGTCGTCGGCCTGAACGGGACCCCGCTGGCCGGCGCCGTCCGCGACACCGTGCTGGTGCCGGCCCAAGGTTCGGTCACCGTCGTTTTCGACGCCGACAACCCGGGCCGCTGGCCGCTTCACTGCCACAACCTTCTGCACATGGCGACGGGGATGATGACGGAGGTCGTCTACGACGGCGCCGCCTGACCCGGACCGCGGCACGATCCATGGAGGACAGCATGAAGGACAGCATGACGATTCCCATCCGCCGCCTGCCCGGCGCCGGTCCGGCCCCGCGGGCGTGACGTGAGGGGGAGGGGGAGCGCGATGCGCACCGCCGCGGGATGGGTGGCCGGGGCCGGCCTCGCCCTGGCGGTGACGGCCGCCGCCGCCGTCCTTCTGGGCGGCGGCGGCCGGGCCGATCCGGATGCCGATCCGGATGCCGATCCGGTCGCCCGGGGACGGGCGGTCTACGCGGCGTGGTGCGCCGAATGCCACGGCGCACGGCTCGAAGGCCAGCCGGACTGGCGCAGCCGCAAGCCGGACGGCCGCCTGCCGGCACCCCCGCACGACGCCTCCGGCCACACCTGGCACCACTCCGACGCCGACCTCTTCACGATCATCAAGCAGGGCGTCGGGGCCTTCGCTCCGCCCGGCTACGAAAGCGACATGCCCGCCTTCGGCGGCGTGCTGAGCGACGCCGAAATCCGGGCGGTCCTCGCCTTCATCCGAAGCTCCTGGCCCGAGGACATCCGCCGCCGCCAGGCCGCCATCAGCCGGCGCGCGGCGGAATGACGGCGAAGGCGTTCGAGGGCGCCCGACCGAACGCCTTGGCTTCGAACCCGACGGCCCATGGCGCGGCACGGTGCGACAGCAACGGTGTTGACGGGGTGGAGGCGAACCGGCGGCGCGCATGGGCGCCATCCGTCTGGATTGGCGGATGCGCCGGTGCCGGTGGCGCATCCGGACCCCGGTTGGGCAGCCGCCATCCGCCGGCTGCGACACGGCGGCATCTGCTCTCGGCGGCCCTCGCTGCGTCCGGCATGACGACGCCGGCCACATGATACCTTCAGGACATCGGTGACGGCCCATTCACGCCGCTCAGTGGCTGAACCCGCCCTTGGCCATGGCGAGATGGTGCGCCTGGTGATGGCTGCCCTGGGCCATGATGCCGATGAACCCAAGTCCGCGGATGCGGGCTGTCTGTCCCGGATCCGTCGCGGTGACGGTCAGGATGGCGCCGGTCGCCGTCGGCTCTGCCTTGGTGGTCCATCCGTCGACGCCGTCGATCTCGTGGGCGTGCGCCGGGACCATCCGCCGGATCGCCTCCAGGGTGCGCCCCTCGCCGGTGACCGCATATGTGGCTCCGCCGTCCACGGGCGTTGCCGCCACCTTCGCGTTCAGCGTGACCTCGTTCATGTCGACAAGGTGCTGGCGCAAGGCTTCGATGTCCACCCTGGACCAGTCGGTGCCCGGGTCGGCCTCCAGAATGCGGACGATCTCCTGGATGGCGCCGAAGGCGTCCTGGCCCGGCATGGTCGGGACCGGGGCGGTCGGGGGCGCTGCCATCCCGGCGTGGTGGTGGGTGTGGTCTGGCGACGCCGCGGTCTGGGCGGCGGCGCTCCCCAGCCCGAAGACGGTGGTGAGCGCAAGGGCAGCGGCGGTGGCGCGGATCGGCATGGAGTCCTCCTGGCAGGCCATCTCTTCGGAGCGTAGCCCGGCGTCGCGGGCTGCCATATGATTGTGATCATACGGCGAAAATTTCGGAACGAGGGTGGCCTTGGGCATTCAGGGGGCAGGCGCATGGGTCGGGCTCGTTGATTCGGAACGTCTCCGCCGTCGGCGTCTGGAGCCGGGGGAGGCGTTGTTCCGGCAGGGCGACCCCGCCGTGGCGGTCTATCGTGTGAACAGCGGGAGGGTGCGGCTCGTCCGCCATCTCGAGGACGGGTCGTCGGTGACGCTGCATGCCGCCCGCGGCGGCGAGACCTTCGCCGAGGCCGCCCTGTGGGCGGAGGCGTACCATTGCGACGGCGTGGCCGAGGCGCCGTCCGAGGTCACGGTGATTCCGAAGGCGGACCTGCTCGATGCCCTGGAGGACAATCCCCAGGCGGCGTTCGCCTTGGCCCGCGGGCTCGCCGCCCATGTCCGCGACCTGCGCGCCCGGCTGGAACTGCGGGACATCCGTTCGGCGCCGGAGCGGATCCTGGCTTGGCTCCGTCTTCAGGCGTCGGGCGATCCGCCAACGGTGCGGCTCGACCGCCCCTGGACGGAGATCGCCGTCGAAATCGGGCTGACGCACGAGGCCATCTACCGGACGCTGGCCATGCTGGAGCGAAAGGGCCGGATCCAGCGGCAGCGCGGCTCCGTGACCCTGTCTCGCCGTTGCGGGGCGTGAGGCGTCGGTGGCGGCATGCTCGCCTCCGCTGGACCGGAGGCGGCTGACCGGCGGCTGAGAGGGAGGAGGCTCCGTCCTGGCGATTGCCCTGCGCAGCACCGGGAAGCCCCTCCGCCGTCCGCCTCGTACTTTCGTTTTATGTTCGGTTTTTTCGTATTGCGCCCGTTCGTATCGTCGTTTAGCGTTTGCAAACGAAAAGATAAGCGCGTACCGCAGGGACGGACGAACGCAACGGGGGAGGGGCGAATGGCCGGGGTCTACGACCTTGCCATCGTCGGTGGCGGCATCAACGGCTGCGGAATCGCGCGGGAGGCGGCGGGGCGCGGCTGGTCGGTGCATCTGTGCGAGCAGGACGACCTGGGGTCGGGGACCTCGTCGGCCTCGACCAAGCTCATCCACGGCGGCCTGCGCTACCTGGAGCATCGCGAGTTCCGCCTCGTCCGCGAGGCCCTGCGGGAGCGCGAGGTGCTGTGGCGCATGGCCCCGCACATCATCCGGCCGCTGCGCTTCGTGCTGCCCCACCTGCCGGGCCTGCGCCCGGCCTGGCTGCTGCGGCTCGGCCTGTTCCTTTACGACCATCTCGGCGGGCGGGAGCGGCTGCCCGGCACGCGCGGCCTGGATTTGCGCCGCGACCCGGCCGGCCGGCCGCTGAAGCCCGGCTTCGCCCGCGCCTTCGAATATTCGGACTGCTGGGTCGAGGATTCGCGGCTGGTGGTCCTGAACGCCCAGGACGCGGCGCGCCTGGGGGCGGCGATCCGCACCCGCACGCGCTTCGTCTCCGCCGTGCGCGAGGGCGGGCTGTGGACCGTGACCGTGGAGGACGGGGCCGGCCGCTCCACCCTGCGCGCCCGGGCGCTGGTCAACGCCGCCGGCCCGTGGGTGGCGACGGTTCTGCGCCAGGGGGTGCACGCCCGCATGGACGCGCGCGTCCGCCTGGTCCAGGGGTCGCACATCGTGGTGCCCCGGCTGTTCGAGCACGACCGCTGCTACATCTTCCAGAACGCCGACAAGCGCATCGTCTTCGCCATCCCCTACGAGGGCGACTTCACGCTGATCGGCACCACCGACCGCGATTACCAGGGGGATCCGGCCGAGGCGCGGGCCTCGCCGGAGGAGATCGCCTATCTCTGCGCCGCCGCCAGCGACTATTTCGCCCGGCCGGTGCGGCCGGCCGACGTGGTGTGGACCTATTCCGGCGTGCGCCCGCTCTACGACGACGGCGCCCCGCAGGCGCAGGCGGCGACGCGCGACTATGTGCTGGCCCTGGACGCGCCGTCGGGCGAGCCGGCGCTGCTCAGCGTCTTCGGCGGCAAGATCACCACCTACCGGCGGCTGGCCGAGGCCGCGGTCGCCCGGCTGGCCCCGCATCTGCCGGTTCCGGCCGCCGCCGCGGCGGCGGACGGGGACGGCGCCGCCTGGTCGAGCGCGGCGCCGCTGCCCGGCGGCGATTTCCCGGCGGACGGCCTGGCGGCGCTGGTCGGCGAGCTTGGCGCCCGCTTCCCCTTCGTGACGCAGCCCCACCGGGAGCGGCTGGCCCGCGCTTACGGCACGCGCGCCCGCGCGATCCTCGACGGCGCCCGGCGGCCGGAGGACCTGGGGCGCGACTTCGGGGCGACGCTGACCGAGGCCGAGGTCCGCTACCTGATGGCGGAGGAATGGGCGGTGAGCGCAGCCGACGTGCTGTGGCGCCGCTCCAAGCTGGGGCTGCGGCTGGCCGCCGAACAGGCGCTGGCGCTCGACGGGTTCATGGCCGAGGCGGTGCGGCGGGCGGCCGCGCCGGACCCGCCGGCCGCAAGGGCGGGAGTGCGGATGTGACTCTGGTTCTGGACAAGGTCAGCCGGCATGTCGGCGGGCACGCGCACATCGAGGCGGTGTCCCTGACGCTGGAACGCGGGTCGCTGAACGTCCTGCTGGGGCCGACGCTGTCCGGCAAGACCTCGCTCATGCGGCTGATGGCCGGGCTGGACGCGCCCAGCGCGGGCCGTGTGCTGGTGGACGGGCGGGACGTGACCGGCCAGCATGTGCGCCGGCGCTCGGTGGCGATGGTCTACCAGCAGTTCATCAACTACCCCTCGCTGACCGTCTACGAAAACATCGCCTCGCCGCTGCGGGTCGCCCGCCGGCCGCGCGCGGAGATCGACCGGCGGGTGCGCGAGGCGGCCCGGCTCCTGAAGCTGGAGCCTTATCTGGACCGCCTGCCGCTGAACCTGTCCGGCGGCCAGCAGCAGCGCACCGCCATCGCCCGCGCCCTGGTCAAGGACGCCCAGCTCGTCCTGCTCGACGAGCCGCTGGCCAACCTCGACTACAAGCTGCGCGAGGAGCTGCGCGAGGAGCTGCCGCGGATCTTCGCGGCCTCCGGCGCGGTCTTCGTCTACGCCACCACCGAGCCGACCGAGGCCCTGCTGCTGCGCGGCAACACCGCCACCCTGTGGGAGGGGCGGCTGACCCAGTTCGGGCCGACGCCCGACGTCTACCGCCGCCCGGCCGACCTCACCACCGCGCGGGTCTTCTCCGATCCGCCGCTGAACACCATGCGCGTGCACAAGCGCGGGCTCCAGATCCGGCTGGCGACCGGGGAGCAGGGGACGGCGCGGGGCGTTCTGGCGGGGCTCCCGGACGACCGCTACACCATCGGCCTGCGCGCCCACCAGCTGCTCCTGGCCCGGCCCGATCCCGACGCCATCGCGCTCGCCGGCACGGTGGCGGTCAGCGAGATCACCGGCTCGGAAAGCTTCGTGCACATCGACCTGCCGCGCGCCGACGGCGGCGCCGACCGCTGGGTCGCCGTCACCCGCGGCGTGCTGGAGGTCGGGCCGGGCGACCGGATCGACTGCTTCATCGATCCCCGCCGCCTCTTCGTGTTCGGCGGCGACGGCCGCCTCGCGGCGGCGCCGCCGCTGGTCCTGGCGGCGTGAGGGGAGGGAGGGAGCCATGGCGCGCATCGAACTGGACGGCCTCGCCCACAGCTACGGGCCCGACCCGGCGGGCGGGCCGGGCTACGCGCTGAAGCCCCTGCACCATGTCTGGGAGCAGGGCGGGGCCTACGCCCTGCTGGGGCCGTCGGGCTGCGGCAAGACCACGCTGCTCAACATCATCTCCGGCCTGTTGACGCCCAGCGAGGGGCGGGTGCTGTTCGACGGCCGCGACGTCACCGGCCTGCCGGCCGAGCGGCGCAACATCGCCCAGGTGTTCCAGTTCCCGGTCGTCTACGACACCATGACCGTCCACGAGAACCTGGCCTTCCCCCTGCGCAACCGCGGCCTGCGCGGGGCCGCGGTGGACGAGCGGGTGCGCGAGATCGCCGCCATGCTCGACCTCACCGCCGAGCTGGGGCGGCGCGGCGGCGGCCTGTCCGCGGACGCCAAGCAGAAGATCTCGCTGGGCCGCGGGCTGGTGCGCCCGGACGTCGCCGCCATCCTGTTCGACGAGCCGCTGACCGTCATCGACCCCCACCTGAAGTGGGAGCTGCGCTCCAAGCTGAAGGCGCTGCACCGCGCGCTCGACCTGACCATGATCTACGTGACCCACGACCAGACCGAGGCGCTGACCTTCGCCGACACGGTGGTGGTGATGCACGACGGCGCGGTCGTGCAGATCGGCCGCCCGCAGGAGCTGTTCGAGCGGCCGGCCCACGTCTTCGTCGGCCATTTCATCGGCTCGCCCGGCATGAACGTGCTGCCGGCCGAGGTGGAGGGGCGGCGCGCCCGCGTCGGCGGCCACGCCGTCGCGCTGTCCCGCGTCTATCCGCCGCTGAACGGGGCGGCGGGCGGGGGGCGCGTGGAGATCGGCGTGCGGCCCGAATTCACCACCCTGGCCGTGGCGGGAAGCGGCCTGCCGGTGCGGGTGCGGCGGGTGGACGACCTCGGCCGCCTGCGCATCGCCCGGGTCGAGCTGGCCGGCCTGCCGATGGCGGCGACGGTGCCCGACCCGCTGTCGCTGGCCGGGGACGAGGCGTCGGTCCTGCTGGAGCCGGCGATGGTCCATGTCTACGCCGACGGGGCGCTGGTGGAAGGGGAGGCCGCGTGATGGACAAGCCCGTCAACCAGAGGGCCTGGCTGCTGGTTCTGCCGGTGCTGCTGATCGTCGCCTTCTCCGCGCTCCTGCCGCTGATGACGGTGGTGAACTATTCGGTGCAGGACACCTTCGGCAACAACCGGTTCTTCTGGAACGGCATCGGCTGGTACCAGGAGCTTCTGGACCCGGGGAGCGAGCTCGGTGGCCGCTTCTTCGACGCGCTGTGGCGCAACCTGCTGTTCTCCGCCCTGATCCTGGCCATCGAGGTGCCGCTCGGCATCGTCGTGGCGCTGTCCATGCCGCGCCGCGGCTGGCGGGTGGCGGCGGCGCTGGTGGTCATGGCGCTGCCGCTGCTGATCCCCTGGAACGTCGTCGGCACCATCTGGCAGATCTTCGCCCGCGAGGACATCGGCCTGCTCGGCTGGGCGGTCAACCGGCTGGGCATCCCCTACAACTACACCGCCGACCC
The DNA here is from genome assembly GCA_023416455.1 of Pseudomonadota bacterium. Lineage (GTDB taxonomy): Bacteria > Pseudomonadota > Alphaproteobacteria > Azospirillales > Azospirillaceae > Azospirillum. Next base: position 15,590 of record JAEZHQ010000595.1, read on the forward strand.
GCTGTCCGCCTGGGTGACCATCGTCGTCATGGACGTGTGGCACTGGACCTCGCTGGTGGCGCTGCTGTGCTACGCCGGCCTGCGCTCCATCCCCGACGCCTTCTACCAGGCGGCGCGTATCGACGGGGCCTCGCGCTGGGCGGTCTTCCGCAACATCCAGCTGCCCAAGATGCGCCGCGTCCTGCTGATCGCCGTGCTGCTGCGCTTCATGGACAGCTTCATGATCTACACCGAGCCCTTCGTCGTCACCGGCGGCGGCCCCGGCAACTCCACCACCTTCGTGTCGATCGACCTCGTCAAGCTGGCGCTGGGCCAGTTCGACCTGGGCAAGGCGGCGGCGCTGTCCATCGTCTACACCCTGATCATCCTCGCGGTCTGCTGGGTCTTCTACACGGTGATGACCCGCATGGACGCGCAACGCCCCTGACGCCGGGAGGAACCGAGCCATGCTGCGCACCGCCACGCCCTTCGCGCCCGGGCTTGCCCCCGCGCCGCCGCCGGGGACGGGCACGGCGGCCCCGGCGCGCCGCCGG
>JAEZHQ010000607.1 GCA_023416455.1 Pseudomonadota bacterium
CGGCATAGCCGAGCGCCCCCCCGCCGCCCGGCCCCGCCGGCGCCAGCAGGCAGCCCTCCGGGAACAGGGCGAGCCGCTCGGCGAAGACGGCGCGCTCCTCCGGATAGTCCGGATGCACGGTGTCGGCGATGGCCAGCACCGTGTCGAGATCGGCCGGTTCCATCGGCCGCCAGGATGCGATCATCCGCTTTCTCTCCCGCTCCTCCCTCCGGGGCTTCCAGCCCGGCGGCATGGCGCGCTATGGTCCACGTTCGACTCTTGCCCCCGGAGGGAACCATGACCGACGCCGCTGTCGCGAAGCTGCTGCCCACGGTCCGCACCATCGCGCACGAGGCCGGTCAGGTGATCCTGCGCTTTTACAACGACGGCATCGACGCCGCCACCAAAGTGGACGGCAGCCCCGTCACCCAGGCCGACCTCGCCGCCGAAGCGGTCATCCTGCCCGCCCTGCACCACCTGACGCCCGGCCTTCCCGTGGTCTCGGAGGAGGCGGCCTCGGCCGGCCGCCGGCCGGACACCTCCGGCGGGCGCTTCTGGCTGGTCGACCCGCTCGACGGCACCAAGGAGTTCATCAGCCGCAACGGCGAGTTCACGGTCAACATCGCGCTGATCGAGGACGGCCGGCCGGTGCTGGGGGTGATCTACGCGCCGGCCACCGGCGACCTCTACGCCGCCGCCGGGCCGGGCAGCGCGGTGCACTGGGTGGAAGGGCGCCACGACTACCCCATCGCGGTCCGCAAGCCCCCGGCCGACGGCCTCACCGTGGTCGCCAGCCGTTCGCACGGCAGCGGCGCGGCTTTCGACTCCTTCCTCGCCGCCCACCGGGTGAAGGACCGGGTGACCTGCGGAAGCTCGCTGAAGTTCTGCACGGTCGCGTCCGGGAAGGCCGACCTCTACCCCCGCTTCGGCGAAACCAGCGAGTGGGACACCGCCGCCGGCCACGCCATCCTGGTCGCCGCCGGCGGCCGGGTGGAACAGCCCGACGGGCAGCCCCTTCTCTACGGCAAGCCGGACATCCTCAACCCGCCCTTCGTCGCCTACGGCTGGTGATGACCCCGGCCTCCCCCCCGCCCCGGGCCGACAGCCTGTGCGAGGCGGCGGTCGCGGTGCTGACCACCGCGGCGGCGCCGGAGAAGGCCCGCCTGACCCGGGCCTACGCCGCGGCCTGGCGCGAGGGGCGGATCGCGGCGATCGGCGCCCTGGCGCCGCCCGAGCGCCCCGCCCGCCCCGACCGGCCGGAGCTGAAGCTGCCCCGCGACATGCCCAAGCGCGGGCGCGGCGGCAGCGCGCAGAACCGCCTGGCCCTTCTGCACGCGCTGGCGCACATCGAGCTGAACGCCATCGACCTCGCCTGGGATCTGGTCTGCCGCTTCGTGGGCGAGGGCATGCCCAAGGGCTTCACCGACGACTGGGTGCAGGTCGCCGACGACGAGGCGCGGCATTTCCTGATGCTGGAGGCGCGCCTGAACGCGCTGGGCTCCGGCTACGGGGAGCTGCCGGCGCACGACGGCCTGTGGCAGGCCGCCATCGCCACCGCCCACGACCTCGCCGCCCGGCTGGCGGTGGTGCCGATGGTTCTGGAGGCGCGCGGGCTCGACGTCACCCCGGACACGGTGCGCCGGCTGGACGCCTTCGGCGACGCCGAGAGCAGCGCGCTCCTCCAGCTCATCCACGACGAGGAGATCACCCATGTCGCCGCCGGCCGCCGCTGGTTCGGGCATCTCTGCGCCCGGCGCGGCGTCGATCCGGTGGCGACCTGGCAGGAGCTGGTGCGCCGCCATTTCCGCGGCGCCCTGAAGCGGCCCTTCAACCTGGACAGCCGGCGGGCGGCCGATTTCGGGCCGGAATTCTACGAGCCCATCGCCGACATGCCCGGCCCTTCTCATGCCGGCGGCGCATGAACACGGAGCGCCGCCGGCAAAAGCCCGACAGATCAATGCGATAGCATTGATCCAGAGAGTGATGCGGACGACGCCTTCACAGCACCGTCCGTATGACCGCGGGAAACGGCCTCAAGCCATGCCCCGCGGACGCCCGTCAGGCGCCAAGCGCGCGGGGGTCGGCGATGGTGAGGCGGGCGCGGACGATCTTCTCCAGGCATTCCATCAACAGCTCCTGCCCGTCGCGGTCGAAGTCGCCGGCCGCGATCTCGATGCACAGCCGGTGCTGCAACCCTTCGACGCGCCGGCGCAGCTCGTCGCCCGACAGGCTGCCGTCGGCGTCCTCGCCATAGAGCAGGGCGAGCGCCGCCAGCACGGCGTGACCGGCCTCGTCCAGGCCGGCCAGCTCGCGCCCGGCGATGGCCAGGGCGTCGGCGACCATCAGGGCGGCGTGGCGCCGGGCCGGCGGGACATGGGGCAGGATCTCCTCCCGGAAGGTCACCAGCGCGATGCTCAGGAGGCTGCGGGCGTCGGGGCTCGTCCACATCAGCCGATCCTCCCTGCGGTGGGCCTCGGCCCGACGGCGGCCAGATGACGCAGCAGGTCCAACTCGATCACCGGGACCAGCCGGCTGGCCAGGGCCGGTTCCAGCGACCGCTCCGCGTCCGAGCGGTGGCGGCCTTCCCGCACCAAGGCGACGGCGGCCCGGCGCAGATGGGCGGCGGCCTCCCAGTAGGCGACCGCCCCCTCGTCGACCGGGCGGCCGGCGGTCTCCCCGTAACCGGCGTAGAGGTCGGCGCGGTCGGCGAGGCCAAGGCGCCGGGAGACGGCGCAGAACCAGCCCAGATCCTCCATGGGGTCGCCGAACCCGGCGAACCCCCAGCCGAGGATGGCGGCCAGCCGCCCGTCCTCCACCAGGCAGTTGCCGGCGCGAAGGTCGCGGTGGCACAGCACCGGCGCCACCGCCGGCGGGGCGTTCACCTCCAGCCAGCGCAGCCCCCAGGCCAGCACCGGATCGCGGACCGCCGCGTCGCCCAGCCAGGCGCGGCAGCGCTGCACCGCGTCCAGCGCCGCCGATGTCTCCGGCATGGCCAGCCCGGCCAGCCCCGGCGTGTCCGGGAGGACGGCGTGCAGACGGCCGAGCTGGCGGCCCAGCTCGCGGGCAAGCCCGGGCGGCAGAGCCTCCGCCTCGGCCGGACGGGAAGCCGCGGAGGCTCCGCCGACGCGGCGCGTGATGCAGAAGTCCGGCCCAAGCACGGCCGGATCGTCGCAGGCGGCGATGGGCTCCGGCACCGCCATCCCGGCGCCATGGGCCACCGCCAGGACGGCGGCCTCCTGGACCATGGAAAGACCGGCGGCGATCCCGGCGGCCGAGCCCGCGCGCAGGACGCAGGCGTGCCGCCCGGCGCGCGGGCCGCCGTCGACCTCCAGTGTCACCGCGCGGCTGCGGGAGACGGCACCGTCATCCAAACGCCCGTCATCCAGGCACCCACCAACAAGGCGCCCATCATCCAGGCATCCGTCGTCGCTCACCGACACCCGCGCCGCGCCAAGGGTCCCGGCAAGCCACGCCTCAAGGCGCGGGCGGTTCCCGTCGTCGATCAGCTCCGCCATGCCACCTCCCCTGGCCGGAAGCCGCCCGCCCCCCTGGTGCCGCCGGCAGGACGCGCCGCCGGCGGACGCTCACAGGGCCTTGGCTTGGTCCCTCAGGACAAACTTCTGGATCTTTCCCGTGGAGGTCTTCGGCAACCCGCCGAACACCACCGTCCGCGGCACCTTGTAATGGGCTAGATTGTCGCGGCAGTAGGCGATGACGTCCGCCTCGGTGACCGCACCCTCCGACCCCGGCTTCAGCGTGACGAAGGCGCAGGGGGTCTCGCCCCACTTGGGGTCGGGGCGGGCCACCACGGCGGCCTCCATGACGTGGGGGTGGCGGTAGAGGACCTCCTCCACCTCCAGCGAGGCGATGTTCTCGCCGCCGGAGATGATGATGTCCTTGGAGCGGTCCTTGATTTCCACGTAGCGGTCGGGGTGCAGGACGGCGAGGTCGCCGGTGTGCAGCCAGCCGTCGCGCAGCGTGTCGTCGGTGGCGGCGGGATTCTTCAGGTAACCCTTCATCACCGTGTTGCCGCGCAGCACCAGCTCGCCCAGCGTCTCGCCGTCGGCGGGCACCTCCCGCCCGGTCGCCGGGTCGATCACCGACTGATCCGACATGGTGAGGTTGGGCACGCCCTGGCGGGCCATCTTCACCGCGCGCTCGTCGAGCGGCAGGTCCGCCCACGCCTCCTGCCAGGCGCATCCGGTGGAGGGGCCGTAGGACTCGGTCATGCCGTAGAGGTGGGTCAGGCGGAAGCCCATGCGCTCCATGCCGGCGATGACCGCGCTGGGCGGCGCGGCGCCGCCGGTGGCCACCTGGACCGGCCCGTGGTCGAAGGCGCGCTTCACGGCGTCGGGCGCGTGGATCAGCATGGTCAGCACGACGGGAGCGCCGCAGAGGTGGGTGACCTTCTCCTCGGCGATCAGGCGGAAGATGGCGGCGGGGTCGACGCTGCGCAGGCAGACGTGGGTGGCGCCAACCGCGGTGACCGCCCACGGGTAGGTCCAGCCGTTGCAGTGGAACATGGGCAGCGTCCACAGATAGACGCTGTCCGGCCGCAGCCCGAAGGTGATGACGTTGCCGAGCGCGTTCAGGTAGGCGCCGCGGTGGTGGTAGACGACGCCCTTGGGGTTGCCCGTCGTGCCCGAGGTGTAGTTGAGCGCGATCGACTCCCACTCGTCCTCCGGCACCCGCCAGGGCTGGCCGGGGTCGCCGGAGTTCAGGAAGTCCTCGTACTCGAGATCGCCGACCGGCTCCACCTCCTGGGCGGCGGGATCGTCGATCCAGATGGTGCGCGGCGGCGACGCCATGCGCTCCAGGGCGGCGCGGGCGACGCCGGCCAGACCGCGGTCGACCAGCAGCAGGCGGCTTTCGGCGTGCTCCAGGATGAAGGCCACGCTGGGCGCATCCAGCCGCGTGTTGATGGCGTTCAGGGTGGCGCCGGCGCCGGGGACGCCGAAATGCGCCTCCAGCATCGACGGCGTGTTGAAGGCCAGGACCGACACCACGTCGCCCGGCCGGACGCCGGCCCCGGCCAGCGCCGAGGCGAGCGCGCGGGCGCGCCGCTCCACCTCCGCCCAGCTCCGGCGGACCGCGCCGTAGACGACCGCCACCTTGTCCGGATAGACCGCCGCCGACCGGCGCAGGAAGTCGATCGGGGTCAGCGCGACGTGGTTGGCCGCGCGCTTGGCGAGTTCGGCGGACGAAATGGTGGCGTCCAAGTTCATGCCCTCCCGGTCGTGCTCCCGGCGCCACGCCGCGGGCGCCTTGGCTGCGATGGTAGCCGCGAACGCGCAAAAGGAACAAGAACCACCTTCGCCCCGCGGCTTCAGGGCGCGGCCGCCAGCTCGGTGACCACGTTGGCGCCGGCCGCCGCCAGGGCTTCGGCGCGGATCCCGTAGTCGAGGCGGCCGGAAAAGCCGCCCTGCTCGCCGACCATGCGGATCCAGCCGGGCGCCGTGCCCAGGCTGACCAGCCGCGCCACCATCTCGCGCGTGGTCCTCAGCGACATGGCGCCGGAACGGTCGTCGCGCGGGGCGTGCACCATGAACCAGGCGCCGGGCTGGGCGCCGCGCCGGGCGCCGGCCATGAACACGCCGACGCACATGCTCTCGCAGCGGGCGTCGCCACGCACCAGCGTGTCGATGGCGCGGCCGGCGGCGCGGTGGCGCAGCATGGCGTCGATCATGGCGTAACCGGCCGTCACGTAGCCGCCGGGGCTGTCCAGTTCGACCCGCACGGGACGGCCGGCCGGAAGCGCGTCGAGGGCGGCGATGAAGGCCGCCGCCACCGCCGGGGTTATGGCCCCGGACAGGGCGATGCGCACCCGCTCCCCCTCCGTCTCCAGGGCGACGGTGCCGGTGAGGACGGCCTCCGGCAGGGGCGGCCGGGCGACGCCGGTGGTCTCGGCGGCGCAGGGCAGAGCGGCGGCCAGCAGGGTCACGAGCATCAGCAGCGCGCGCATCGGAGGCTCCCGTCGGGGTGGGGTGGTGGTGAGGCCGGACCGGCCGGGCGGCGCCGACGGTAGGCGATCGCCGGCGCCGGCGCTGTGCGGGCGCTCACAGGCGGGCGCTCACAGGCGGATGCCGGCATGCTGGCTCTCCCGCGCCCGGCCCGCGCGGACGGGGTGGCGGCGGTCCGGCGCGTTACCGCCTCTGGAGCCGCCGGAAGCCAGGCCCGGGCTTGTAAGATGGGGCGCCATCGACCCAGATGCGGGGGGAGCCATGACCGGTGTGCGGATCGCGTTCGACAAGGAACTCGTCCTGTCCGGGCATTTCCTTCTGAAGCACCTGGAGCGGCCGGAGTTGCAGCGGCTCGCCGCCGGCGCCCGGCTGGCCTATTACCGGCCGGGCGGGGTCATCTTCCAGAAGGGCGATCCCGGCGACAGCATGATGGCGGTGATCCGGGGCCGGGTGAAGATCTGCTCGCACTCCGTCGACGGCAAGGAGCTGGTGCTCAACATCATCAACAAGGGCGGCCTGTTCGGCGAGATCGCGCTGCTCGACGGCGAGCCGCGCACCGCCGACGCGGTGGCGCTGGAGGAGACCGACCTCCTGGTGCTCGACCGGGCGAAGTTCATCCCCCTGCTGAACGAGCGGCCGGCGGTGGCCCTGCAACTCATCACCGTGCTGTGCAAGCGGCTGCGCCAGACCAGCGAGCATCTGGAGGATACGCTGTTCCTGGAGGCATCCTCCCGCTTCGCCCGCGCCCTGATGCGGCTGGCCGAGGTGTTCGGCAAGCCGGCGCCCAACGGGCTGAAGCTCGACATCAAGCTGTCGCAGCAGCAGCTCGGCTGCCTGGTCGGGGTGTCGCGGGAGAGCATCAACAAGCTGCTCGGCGAATGGCAGCGCGGCGGCGTCATCGCCATGGAGGGCGGCCGCATCACCCTGCTCGACCGCGCGGCGCTGGAGGAGATCGCCGAGGCCAACGGCTAGAAAGAAGGTCCCAATCTTCAGAGGTGCTCTTTCATCCCCGGCGGGTCCGCCCTGCCGGTGCGAAACCGATGCGGACGGTGCTGTGAAGGCGTCGTCCGCATCATCCCTTCGATCAATGCTATCGCATTGATCTGCCGGGCTTTACCGGCGGCGCTCAATGGATGCCCCGCCAGAACCCTGGCGCATTGAGGCTGCGGTCATCTCCTTCCAACCGTGTTCATCCCAGCCTGGGACCCTATCCCAGTACGTCCTCGACCGCCTCGGGGTGCTGCTCGATCACCTTCAAAAGGATGCGGGTCGGGGAATCGGGCTGGTGGCGACCCTGTTCCCAGTTCCGCACCGAATCGACATCGAAGCAGAACCGGGCCGCGAACTCCTTTTGGGTCAACCCGAGTTTGGCCCGGATCGCCTTCACGTCGATGGAGGTCGGCGGATGCGGGAAGCCCACCGCAACACCCAGCCGCTCCAGCGTGGAGACCACCTCGGCTGACTCCGGAGCGTTCGCCAGCAGGATGGGCAGCTTCCCGCCCGCCACCAGGCGGGTGACGACCTCGTGTGCTTTGCGGAGCCCCAGCCCCCAGCGGGCCAGGGTCTGGATCAGGGTGACGGGCTGATCGACCGCCGCGCCGAGCCGCAGGACGACACCAACGGGGGAACCGGATGGGACTGGGCTTCTCGCCCCGGTGTTTTCCCGTCGTTCGAGTTGCTCCCTGAACGACAACCTCCCGGACATTGGCGACCTCCAACAGCTTGCGGCTGGACCGCACCGGGCTTCCCGGATGCCCGGCTTCTTGAGAGAAGGCTCTCAGTTCAGATCCCGCGCCACGCGCAGGCCATTGTTCAGGTAGCGCACGTCCACGTCGTAGAACAGCCGGGCGGTGGCGCTGATGTCCGCCAGCCCGGCCCGCCAGGAGCCGCCGCGCAGGACCCGCTTGCGGCAGTTGCCGCTGGTCCGGGCGCTGCCGTCGGCGGGCGCGTGGGTGTAGTCGGGGTTCCAGCAGTCGGCCACCCATTCGGCCACGCCGCCGTTCATGTCGTGCAGGCCGAAGGGGTTGGGCTTGTAGCTGCCGACGGCGGCGGGGGTCAGCCGTTCGTGCGGGCCGCCGCAATCCACGCAGTTGGCGAAGATCCCCGGCTCGCCGCCCCACCAGAATCGGCCGGCGGTGCCGGCGTGGGCGGCGTATTCCCACTCCGCCTCGCTGGGCAGCCGGTAGCGCTGGCCGGTCTTCTGGCTCAGCCACTTCACGTAGGACTGCGCCTCGTCCCAGGAGATGTTGTGGATGGGCGTGTGGTCGGTGGGGTTGGTCATGCGCGGCATGCCGGGACAGCCGCCGCCCTCCACGCAGGCGCGCCATTCGGCGACCGTCACCTCGTAGGCGCCCATGGCGAAGGGCCTGGCGATGGACACCCGGTGCGCCGGCCTCTCCGAGCGGTCGCCCTGATCGTTGCCCATCAGGAAGCCACCGGGCTGGAGGCGCACCATCACCGGGCACTCCGGGCAGTCCTGGAAGCTGTTGGAGCGGCTGTGGTTGCGCATCGCACCGTTGACCGGCGGCGATGGAAGGGCCGCCACCTGCGCCTCGC
>JAEZHQ010000630.1 GCA_023416455.1 Pseudomonadota bacterium
CGCCTCGCCTCCGAGGGGCGGGCGCTCGACGGCGCGCTGCGCCACGCGGTGACCACGGCGCGCGGCCGCTACGAGCGTGTCGGCGCCCGCCTGTCGCTCGGCCCCGTGCGCATCCGGGTCGGCGACGGCGCCCGCCGCCTGGAGGATCTGAGGCCGCGGCTGGACCGCGGCTACGGCAAGGCGGTGGAGGAGCGCGCCGCCCGGCTGGCCGCGCTCGGGCAACTCCTGGAGAGCTATTCCTACCGCGGCGTCCTGGCCCGCGGCTTCGCCCTGGTCGAGGCCGGCGACGGCAAGCCCCTGACCAGCGCCGCCCAGGCCACGCCGGGACTGCCGGTCACCCTGGTCTTCGCCGACGGCCGCACCGCCGCGACGGTGGACGGGGCGGTGGACGCCGCCCCCGCCCGCGAAACGGCGCCGGAACGGCCGGCCCCCGCGGAGCCGAAGACGGAGAGGCGCAAGGCCGAGGCGCCCAGGGCGGAGCCCGCCAAAACGGAGCCATCCAAGACGGACGCCAAGGCGCCGCGCCGGGCGCCGGTGCAGGGCAGCCTGTTCTGACGCCCCGCCCGGCCCCCTACCCAAGCCGGTCGAGCACGAAGCGGACGCGCTCGGCCACGGGAAGCCGGGGCAGCGTGACAAGCTCGTACCCGCAGACGGCGTAGGTCGCGACCAGCGCGTCGTGGGTGGCGACGGCCTCCTCGAAGCCCTGCTTGCGCTCGGCGTCCTGCGTGAAGATGTCCGGCCAGGGCGGGGCCACGAAAACCCGGCGGTTGTAGCGGACCATCCGGCAGGCCCGTTCCATGTGCACCGGAACGGGCCTCCCCGTCAGGCGCAGGTACCCCACCACGTCCGGAACGCCGCGGTCGAAGAAGACCGGCCCCTCCATGGCCCCGGCCATGCGGTGGGACCGCATCTCCCAGGCCAGCATCAGCTCCGCGAACAGCGACGGGTCGGACCACGGCAGCGCGTTGCCGCCGATGGCCGTCTGGTCCTGGATGATGGCGCGCCCCGCCTCCACGGACCGGGCGAAGCCCCGCCGTTCCAGGGCGTCGATCAGGCTGCTCTTTCCCGCCCCCGGCCCGCCGGTGACGACGATGAAGCGCGACGGGTCTTCGGTGGTCATGAACGCTCCTTCTGCGCCGCTTCTGTGAGCCTCCCCGGGAAGGCGCCACCACGCGGATAGGCAGGACCATGTTTTCCCCCTCCCCGGATTCGCGGTGGAGGGCCGGGGTGGGGTTGGGAAACGCATCATCGGAGGTGCCCGTTCATCCCCGGCGGGTCCCGGCCGGCGATGAACGACTCATGATGAACGACTCATAGGGACGGTTCGACGGCGCTTTCCTGCGGACCCATGACGCAGCGTCCGTAAGCGCGCACGCAGGACACCAGGCCATCCCCGTCCGCACCGCTCAGCACGGCGCCGAATGCGTGCTCCGCGATGTAATCGGCCGCGGCATAGCGGGAAGCGTTCTGGGCGAGCGCGGGAACGATGATGAAGGCCGCTTGGGCCTTGAGGTCCCGATGGCGCAGGGCATCGCGGTAGACATGCAGGTCGCGCAGCGCGTCGTGCACGGCGGCGCGGCTGGAACGGTATTTGGCGTCGAGGATCAGCCAACCATGGCAGTTGCCGTCCTTTTCGAACGCGATCACGTAGTCGGGACGGAGTTCCCCGCTCAGGCTGCGCCACGCGCGGGGCTTGCCGGAATGCGCCCGGAAGGTCTGCTGGTACAGCAGCCGCACCGACGCGCACAGCCCCCCATCGCGCTGCCACACGACGGAGGCGTGGGGCTTCTCCTCGTGGTCGCCGCCGGTCGGCTCGGCCCAGCGCGCCGTCCAGCCGGGGCCGAGCGCCGCCTGCACGGCATCGGCGAGCCGGTAGAACACCACCGCCTCGTACAGGTCATAGGTCCGCTTCACGCTGGCTTCCAGCGCGGATTTGGCGTCGAGGTGCAGGCCGGCGTTGAGCAGCCGGTGCGCCAGACGCTGAACCGCGGCCGCGGCGGGCAGGTCGGCCAGCGCCTGCAAGGCGCCTTCCTGCGCCGGCGCGGGCGGCGACTGGCGGAAGGCGGGGACGGACAGCGCGACGGCGAGCGCGGCGCGGTGTTGGCGGCACTGCTCGGCAACCCGGGCGGCGTACCGGCGGACATACGGATCGATGCGCCAGTTGCCGCTGTCGGCCAGCGCGTCAAACCGGCGCGCCGTCGCGTCCAGCGCCTGGCGCACCCGCAGCAGTTGGAAATGGAGATGGCGCGTGACCGGGTGGTCATAGCTGATCGCCACGACCGGCTGCTCCACGGTGGGCAGCACGGCCGGCCGTTCCCCGGTGCCGCGGTCGCCGGGGCGCAGGGCCAGCAGCGTGCGCGGATGGTTGGCCAGCCAGCGCACGGTCTGGATGTCCGGCCGCCACGCCATGGACAGCGACGCCAGGTCGCGCCGCCTCTGCACGGCGATCGGCGGGTCGCGCAGGAAGCGGCGCAAGTGGCGCAGCAGTTCCGGCAGGAGGGCGTCCAGCACCGCCGGGAAGACCGCCGCTGCGGTCGGACCGGCGACGCGCCCACCCTGCCGCCCCGGCGACATGCCCCAGGGCAGCGCGGCGGAGCGCTCGGACAGCTCGTTCAGCATGGCGGCAAAGGCTTCGATGCCCAGTTTGCCGGGGTGTGGCTGCACATCGAGGCTCAGCCGGCGTCGCCCCTCGCCGGCGGCGACGCACAGGCTCGTGCGCCCCGCCCAGCTGTCGATGACGAATTCGTAGGCGGCTTCAACCTGCCCCTCCACCATGCCCATCCGGGCCGGCACAAGGTCGTCGCCCCCCATATGGACCGTCGGCGCCTCCACCGCCCTGATCCTCAGGCGCAGCCGATCCCCCTCGGCGCAGGCGACGATGGCGTCGCCGGTCGGCGGGGTCACGTCCTGCCAGCCACCGTCCTTCCGGTACAGGGAAAGGGCGATCTCCACGTCAGCTCCAGAAGCGGACGACGCCCTGCGCGCCCAACTGCTTGGCCATGCGGTCGAGCCGGTCGGCCGAGCCCTTCAGCGCGCGGTCGGAGCAGACGGCGCGCGCCTCCTCCAGCGCCTTCGGCAGGGCGCCACCGTCGTCGCCGCGGACCTTGGGCAGCACCTTCGCCAACACGGCCGCGTCCAGCGCCACCGCCGGGTCGGAGCCGGCAAAGGCTTGGCAGAAAGCCAGCACCTCGTCGCAGGCACGGTAGCCGAAGTGCCGGCGCGCCGGGTAGAGGGCGGCGTAGAGCGCTTCCAGCGCGTCGGCGACGCGGCCGACCAACGCCGGATCGCCGCCCCGGTCGAGCGCGCGCTGGCGCCATCCCGGCAAATCGACGTCCCAGAACTCGAAGGTGAAGGCGCGGTCGAGCACCTTGTCGGAGAAGGGATGCGTCGTCTCGTCCATGTTCACCGTGCCGACGATCACCAGATTGCGCGGCCAGGGGATGGTGGTCGGCACGTTCTCCACCATGTCGCCGGCGGCGTGGATGGACAGAGGGGTGGAGCGACCCTCCATGGCCGACAGGAAGGGGGCGAAATAGTGCTCGACGCGGGCGAGGTTCATCTCGTCCAGGCACAGGAAGAAGGGCTGGTCGCGCTGGCTGTCGGCGGCCATCAGGAAGCGCAGCGTCTCGGTTTCCTGGTAGGAGGGCGGATTGGCGAGCGGGTTGACGAAGCCCAGCAGCCCGGTCGGGTCGGTCCAGTCCGGCAGCACGGCGGTTTGCTGGTAGTGCCGCGTCACCGGCAGCCCCAGTATGTCGCAGCAGGCCCGCGCATAGGCCCGCGCCAGAGAGGTCTTGCCGGTTCCGGACAAGCCTGCCAGCAGAACGAAGCGCTTGCCCTCCAGCGCGGTCAGCGCCGCGTGGAACAGGCGGATCTGGTCCGGCGAGAAGACCAGGGAACGCAAATCCGGGTCTTCGGCGAAGCGCGCCAGAATGGCGTCGACCGGCGGCAGGGCCGGTGCCGGCCCGCAGTCCTCCTCGGCGGTGGCGGGTGAGAGATCGTCGGATTCGGCATCGGCGGCCGAGGAATCGCGCATGGCCGCCCGCGCGGCCTCGTCGTCCGGCAGGCCGCTGGCCCAGTACTCGCCATCTTCCGTCAGTCGCAGGGCGCCATGGCCGGACTCGACGAGGCCGAGCCGGCGTGCCCACTTGATCAGCATGCTGGGCATGCGGTTGGTGGTCCAGTTGGGCCAGGACCGGCGCAGCGCCTTCATCGCGTCGGCCTTGGTCAACGGCTGGTCGGCGTGCCGCAGTTCGTCCAGCAGGATGGCGAAGCCGAAGATGTACCGCAGGAAGACCTTGGCCAGTATGTTGGACGGCTTCTGCCCTTCCAGCAGGGCCAGCCCCCCGTCGGTCGGCCGGTAGGTGCCGCTGGCGACCGTCAGCAGCCCCAGCGTCACCGCCTGGGAAAGTACCTGCATCCGGGAGTTGGCGTTGAGCTGGGGCGCCTCGGTGGCGATAGCGGCAAGCAGCTCGTCCCGGCCGGCGCCCGCTTCCGCCGCGCGGACGATGGCGAGCAGCAGCGACAGGTTGTCGGCCACGGTGAACATGCCCTTGCGCTGCTGGGCGGGTGGCAGCAGGACGACGTGGGGGCGGTCGGTGGCCTTGGGTTCGGGCGGCAAAGCGGTTTCGACGAGCGGCGCCTCGGGCAGGTCGGCCTCCCCCTGCGGTTCGATCACCCGCTCCCACAGATACCAGGCGAACATGCTCTGCCGGATCGCCGCCGGCAGATCGGCATCCCCTCCGATCGCGCGGCGGAGTTCCTGCCGGATCATCACATGGTTGCCGAGCAGGCCCAGCCCCCGCTGGGGCGGCATCTTCAGGTAGCGGCGCAACGCCTGGATGCGGCGGTCGTCCAACAGGCACAGCACGTCGAAGGGGAACAGGACGGCGAAGATGCGGACCAGCCGGGCCGATGGACGGCGCACGTTGTGCTTCGGGTGGACCACCCGCATTGCCTGCTCGAAGGCGAGGTCCAGCGCCCGCGCCCGAGCCTCCGCGCTCTCCGGCAAAGCGAGCGTCTTCACCTCCCACAGGGCGCCGATCACCTCCGGGTCGGATGCGGCACCGGACACGTTGACGGAGCGGCCAAGACCGATGCTGGCCACCTCGTCCATGTCCCACAGGCGCATCTGGAAGCGCGGATGCTTCCATTCCGCTTCGGGCAGGGTGCGCGCATCGGTGACGGCACGGAGATAGTTCGCGTGCCATTCCCCGCTGAAGGTCGCCGCGAAGTCTGTTTCATACAGCTTTGGAAGGTCACCCAACGCGCCACTCCCCCGGAACGCTACAGAATCCTGACTATGACACGTCCAGGTGGGCATCGACGACTGTTCCGTATCTCCCGACGGGCTTGCCGTCTCCGCAGAACACCACGGCCCTGTGCCACGCCAGACGCGGGCGGTGGGCGGGGGCGACGCGGCGCAGGCGCATACCGTCGTGAATGCTCAGGATGTTGCGGTCGGCGGCGGCGAAGGCGGGGGTGGCCAGCAGGGCACCGTCGTCGGCGAAGGCGATCAGGCCGGCGTCGAAGGCCGCGTCGAGGTGCACCGCCAGCAGCAGGCCGTTGTGCACGTCCAACCGCTCCGCGTCGCTGTCGCAGGCGGCCCAGGGGCGGATGTGGCTGGCGCGCAGCAGGCGGGAATCGGACAGGCCGGTGACGGCGCAGGCGCCGGACCAGTAGTCCATCAGCGCGGCACGGAACAGATCCTGGCCGATGCGCCGGACGGTCAGCCGCTCGGCCTCCGTGCTGCGGGCCAGCGCCGCGGTGCGGTCCTCGAAGGTACGCAACGGGGCGGTGGGCAGGCTGCGGGCCAGTCGCCAGACATCGCGGACGAGATCGTGCAGCGGCGCAAGGTCGGCCACCACGAAGGCGGTGAAGCCGGACGGTGCCGCGCCGGGCCAAGCCATCCAGCGCTCCGCCAGGTCGGCGGCCACGCCAGGGTGGTCGACGGCGACGACATAGCCTTCGGCGGCGCGGGTCAGCCGCAGCGCGGCGGGCGCGCCCAGGCTGCCGTAGGCCAGCCAGTCACCCGATTCCTCGGCCGTACGTCGCAGCCCGAACCCCTCGTCCACGGCGGCCTTGTCCAGGCGTATGCGGTCGAGGGCAGACAGCGCCACGGCCTCACGCCCCCGTCAGCCGGTCGAAGGCGGCCAGCACCAGCCGTTGCGTGCGGTATTCGCCGTACCGGCGCCGCTCGTTGGCCTGAAGCACCCGGAAGGTTTCGGACGGATAGCCCTCCCCCTTCACGTCGGCGGGGTCGAGAATGTAGCGCAGTTCGTCGCGGGTCAGGCCGTACTTGCGGGCAAAGAAGGCGTCGAGATCGGCGCGCAGCCGCGCCCGCCGCTCCTCGTCCCAGCCAAAGGGCGGGCCAAAATGCCCGAGATCCTCCGCCCAGAGCCGCAGGGAATGGCTGGTGTAGGTCAACTCCAGCACCCGCGGCACGACAAAGTCGAGATCGTCGTAGGTGAAGGCGGAGGGGAGGAGAGTCGGAATCTGCTTCATATAATAGTATTTGAACGACGTGCCTCCGAATTTCTGTCGAGCAACGAAATCGAACACAAGCGAATGCATGAGGGCGAGCAGAGCAACATTGAGGCTGTTCTCTTGCCGTGTATACAGTAGGAGAATTTTATCTCCCGTCCCGACCTTTGGAAATACGTCAGCGATAACTGTACGCTCATCGGTCGAGCGGCAGATGTCGCGCCAGCCCATCAGCCAGCGTGGCTGCTTACGGGCAATGATGGTGGCGGCAAGGTCCAAAGGATCGTCTGGCCCCTCGGCAAGGAAGGTCACGTCGTCGGGCGTCAGCGGGGTGGTGCGTTGCGTGTCCTGGCCGTTCTCCAGCGTCTTCGGCTCCATCAGCCAGAGGGCCGGGTTCCTGCCGAGGATGGAGCGCCACGGCCGGTCGCGGCCGAGGATGCGCCCCAAGTCCTCCTCGCGCATGCGGCGCCCCTGGCTCAGGTCGAACCAGCCGACCAGCCATTCCGCCAGCGTCTTGGCGCAGCGCTCCCCGCTTCCCTCACGCCACGCGCGCTTGAGGCCGGAGGGGACGCGGGCGGCGCGCAGCGTCACCTCGTCCTCGGGCACCCAATAGCGCGGCGCGGGCTCGAACGCCGGGTCCTGCTTTTCCGCTAGGGTGGCGTCGCGGGCGCCCTCCTCGTCCTCCACCGATCCGTTCGCGTAGGTCGCCCAGCGGTGGTCGAAGTGGTGGATCATCTTGGCTTCGTACAGCGGCACCCGCCGTTCCGTCACACCGTTGGCCTCGCGCATCCAATCGCTTCCATCACGGACCCAGCCTTCTGCCGAAAGTTGGGCGACGGTGCGGAACAATTCGGAGTCGCCGGACATATGGAACATGGCCTGGAACGTGATCCCCCAGGGGTTCACGTCGCCGCCATCCTCGCGCGTCCGTTCCTCGATCAACACCGACGCGCGGTCGTAGAACTTCGCCGTCAGTTCGGCGTCGGCTTTGCTGCGGAAGATCGGTGCCGTCTTGGTGTTCGGATTGATGCGCTCGATCTGCTCGGTGCATAGGCTGAAGTGCCGCTCCGTTTGATCGAGCTGTGCAAACTCCCGGATCAGGAAGCAAAAGCGCGTCGGTGCCCCCTCATTCGCCCCCATGACAATTAGGCAGAACTTGAAGGCGTGGTGCACAGCCGGGAAGATCCGGCTTTCGTTCTCAAAACCGATGATGCGAATCAGCTTTCGGTCGGACACGAGGTTTCCGAAAAACGCGCTCGTCGAGCTGTCCGTGGCGATGCCCGTCGGCACGATCACGCCAGCCCGCCCCCGGTCGCGGGTCAGGCGGGTGAAGTGCTCGGCGAACAGGGCGTAGGTGTTCACGTCGCCCACGCCGGTCAGGGGGTAGCGCGGGGTGCCACGGGCGAACTCGCTGGACGCTTCGGCGGCGCGCTTGGCGAACTCGAACTCCTTCAGCAGGGCGGCCTGGGACGAGTCCTCGGGGACGTTCGCCAGCGCCTTGATCAGCGCGGCGCGCGCCGCCTTGTTGGGGGCGCCGGCGATGTCGGGCGAGCGGGCGGCGAAGAACTCCTGCTCCTGGAGCTTCAGACGCTCCCACGGCGGGTTGCCGACCACCACGTCGAAGCCGCCCAGCGCGAAGACGTGCGGGAACTGGAGCGGCCAATGGAAGGCACCGATCCGCTCCGCCACGCCGTCGGCCAGCGCAACCAGCGGGCCATAGGGCAGCGTCCCGCGCACGGCGGCCCAGACGTGATCGGTCAGCGGCATAACCGGATGCTTCAGCACCTCCGGCGTCGGAGCGGCCCCGGTCTTGGGCAGGAAGAAGGCGGCGACGTACAGGTCGCAGGCGATCTTCAGGTTCTGCCAGCCGTTGCCACGGTGCAGGTCGGTGAAGGCCGCCTGCTTGGCGGCGATCTGCGCCAGCGTGTCCTCTGGCATGTCCATCAGGCGCTGGTGGGCGTCGATCAGGTCGGTGGGCGGACGCAGATCGGCCAGGAAGCCGGTGGCGCCCTTGCCGTCGCGCTGCACCGCGTTGTGCCTGGCGTAAGCCTTCGCCACCGCCTTGTCGTCGCCGGTCAGCGGGGCGTAGGCGGCATCGGGGATGCCCTTGCGCAGCATGCCGTAGTCGAACACGCCGATCAGGCTGTCGCCGCAGCGGATGCGGGCGTCCAGGAAGGTCAGCGGCTTGCCGGGCTCCAGCGCCTCGATCCACAGGGCGACCTTGCACAGCTCCACCGCCATGGGGTTGCGGTCGACGCCGTGGATGCAGTGCGACACAACCTCGCGCAGGGCGTGCTGGAACTCCGCCTGGGAGGGCACGCCCGGACTGCGCAGCCGGGCGATGCGCGCCGCCGCCCGGCGCGCCGCGCCGAGCAGGAAGTGGCCGGAGCCACAGGCCGGATCGACGATGGTCAGCCGCAGGATCTCGGCCGCCGGGTCGGCGGGGTTGCGCGCCTCCGCCGCGTCCAGCACCGGATCGAGCGTGCTGTCGAGCAGCAGCCTCACCAGGGCGTCGGGGGTGTAGTAGCTGCCGGTGGTCTTGCGGGCGTTGCCCTTGGTCTCGTCACCCTCGGCAAAGCTGAAGCTGCGGGTGTCGGCCCGTGGCAGCGGCTGGAGTTCCAGCAGGCTTTCGTAGACGGAGCCCAGCTCCTCCGTCTCCATGTCCCGCCAGTTGACGCGGGTCAGCGGCTGCCCCTCCGGCCGCATCCAGGCCATGCGGAAGATGGCGGACAGCATCCGCCGGTTCTCGATGCGGGCGGACGTCAGGTGCGGCGTGAGGCCCCGGGCGAAGAGGCCGCCCAGCGCCGGCAGGCCCAACCGCGGCTCGCCCCGGCCGAGCGCGGTGAAGGTGGCCTTCAGGCCCTCCCAGACATCGACGTTGCGGTCCCAGGCGGTGCGCCGCATGCAGCGTTCGCGCAGGCGCCCGACGCCGTAGCCCTCGGCGTAGGCACGGCGCGCCGCGTCCTGCGTGCCGGGGGGATGCAGCAGGTTGCGGTCTTCCGCCGCGAACAGGAAGATCAGGCGGTAGACGAGGCGCAGCAGCTCCTCGAAATAGCCCTGGCGGGACAGCCGGCCGCCGCTCAGCGCCTCGCGCAGGGCGGCGTTGGCGGGGTGCTCGATGAACCCTTGGCCGAGGTCGAGCAGGGCGTCCTTCACCCCGTCGCGCAGCTTGTCGCGGGCGGTCATGCCCTCCACCCGGCCGCGCTCGCGCCAACGCTCCAGCGGTCCGTCGGAGGGGGGCGCACCGGCGGCGCCGAAGCGGCTGCTGTGGATGAGCAGCCACAGGGCGGAGAAGTCGGCGAACATCCCCTCGCCGAAAATGCGGTCCAGGTCGGCCTCGATCCAGGCGGGGCGGGTCAGGCTGACGTTGTCGCGCATCAGGCGCAGCGTCGCCCCGTCCGCCGCGATGCCCCACAGCACCCGCTCGTCGGCGTTCAGATACTCCTGAAGCAGCAGCGTCGCGGAGCGGCGGCGCCCACCATCGGCGAAGAGCGTCAGGCTTTCATCGATGCCCGGACGCCGCGCGCCCTCTCCGGCGGCGGGCGCGACGACGATGGGAACGCGCCCATCCAGCGCCGCGTGGCCGATGGGGAACACACGCTCGCCCAGGACCACCGGCGGCACCGGCGCGATGCCCTCGAACCCGAAGCATTGGCGCAGCAGGTCGAGCATGAAGCGCTCCGACGCCGCCGGGCTGGCCGCGCGCACCGCGGCGAAGCGGCTCCACAGCGCCTCGCCGATGCGGAAATAGCGGGCGATCTCGTCGCGCAGCTTGCATCCGGGCGGCACGCCGTAGGCGTCGGGATCCTGCTCCCCGGCGCGCTCCGCGCCGATCTCGCCCATCAGGTGCGGGGTGAGCAGGGCGCCGACGATCTCAATGGCGGCGAATTCCAGCCGCGCGGCGCGGCGCGAGGCGCGCAGGCGGGCGCGGCGCTGGGGCTTGGCGGCGGTCGAGGGGGGACGGGCCATGGCGGATGTCACAGGCGGGGCATGAGACGGTAGAGACCGATCACGTCGACGGGCGTCACCGCCTCGACCTTCACGGCGGCCCTGGAGCCCAGCGTCTGGCGCACGCGCTGGTGATCCTCGGCCAGGGCGGCGGCGCGCTCGCCGGCCAGCGCGTCGAGCGCCGGCCGCAGGGCGGGCAGCGCCGCGACCGCCTTGGCGAGCTGCGCGTCGCGCACGGCGTCCACCATGTTGGCGCCGGGCGCCTCCAGCAGCGCGAAGGCGGCGTCGCCCTCGGCCACACGCTCCATCGCCCTGCCGGCGAAGGCGACGGCGCCCGCCTCCTCGGCCATGGCGAACTGCGGGCCGAGCCGCCCCTTCGAGTCGATGCGGTGGCGGATGCGCAGCAGCAGAAGCGTGGTCACCGCATCCACCGCGTCCGTCTCCCACACGCCGCAGCGCGGCAGGGTCGCCGGGTCGTCGGCGGGGGCGTGGCGGTCGAGCGCGTTCTCCAGGAAGCTTTCGGCCAGGATGCCCGGCAGCGGGTGGGCACGGTGGATCGACAGGTAGCCGGCGGCGGGCCGCGCCTCGAACGCGATGCGCAGCGGCTTGGGCTGGGCGCCCTCGTCCAGCAGCCCTTCGGCCTGGAAGCGTTCCCGCAACCGATCGGGGGCGAGGTGCAGCGACGCGGCATGGCCGCGCGGCAGCGCCGCCAGTCCGGCTCCCAGGCGCATCATGGCGCGGGCGACGAAGCGCTCCGCATCCTCAAAGCCGCCCAACGCCTTGCGGGTTGTCTCCCACTCCGCAATCACCTCCTCCGGTTTCAAGGCGTGCTGGGCAAAGATGGTGCGGGCCTTCTTCTCCCGCTCCGATGCGTTTGTCCAGGCGGTATCGATCTGTTTGGCGGCGTCGGTGTCGGCCACACCGAAGTCCAGCGACATCTGCCGCCGCTCGCGCGCACGCAGCAGCACGGCGGCCATCAGCGCCTTGGTCAGGCTGCCACCGTCGTTCGGCATGGGCACCTGCACGCCGGTCTGCTTCTCGATGGCGCGGGCCTTGCGCAGGATCACGTCGAGCACGGCGCCATCCACCGGGTTGTTCTCTCCGTACAGCAGGACGGTGCGGACTTTCTCGCTCTTCTGGCCGAACCGGTCGACGCGCCCTTCGCGCTGCTGGTGGCGGGTGGGGTTCCAGGAGAGATCGTAATGCACCACCGCGTCGAAGCAGGACTGGAGGTTCACACCTTCGGACAGGCAGTCGGTGGCGACGAGGATGCGCCGCTCCTCCTCCCCCAGCGCCAGGACGCGGGCTTCGCGTTCCTCACCCGGCAGGGCGCCGGTGACCGTTTCCACGGTGTGGTCCCGGAACGCCTTGGCGAGCGCCGCGCCCACCGCCTCGGCCGTGGCGATGTAGCGGCAGAAGACCACGGGCGAGAAGCCGTCCCCGATCAGCGCATCCAGCATCCGCTTCAGCGCCGAGAATTTCGGGTCGCGCGGCATGTTGGCGGCCAGCGCATCCGCGGTGGCGACGAGGACGGCCAGCCGCGGGTCTTCGATGGCCGCACCCGGTTCGACGTCGTCCTCGGCGAGGTCTTCGTCGTCCAGCGTGGTGGCGGCGATCCGCTCCGCCTCGGCCGCGTCGTCCTCTTCCAGGATGGCGCGCGTGCGCAGGGCGCGCGCCGCCGCGGCCGGGCTGGACCCGACGCAGCGCATCAGCGCCAGCGTGCCCCAGAAAGCCAGCCGCCGGCCCCGCTCGCCCTGCTGCGCCTCCACGACCTCGGTGCAGTAGTCGAGGACGTCGCTGTAGAAGCGCTCGACCGTGCCGGACAGGGTGTATCCCTGCTCGGCCGTTTCGCGGATGGGAAACAGGCCGGGCTCACGCCACGCCTCGATGTCGGGGCGTCGGCGCTGGATGAAGCATCCGGCCAGCCGCTCGCGAAGCGCGCGGTAATCGCCGCCCGTGGCCTCCCGCAATCCGCCGAATTCCGGCGCCAGCAGGCCGAGAAGGTTGTGGAACGCCTCCTCGTCGCCGGAGTGGGGGGTGGCGGTCAGCATCACCAGATGGCGGTCGGCCCGTTCCGCCAGCTTGCGCAGAAGGCCGAAGCGCCGGTGCCGCCCGCGCCCTCCGGACACCGCCGCGTGCGCCTCGTCCACCACCACCATGTCGGGGCAGGCGCGCAGGAAGTCATCGAGCCGCCGCTCGCTCTTGATGAAGTCCAGGCTGACGACGGTGAAGGGATAGGCTTCGAAGACGCTCATGCTGGTGGGCAGGTCGCGCTCCAGCCGGGCGGCCTCCGACGCGGTGACCGGCGTGGCGGTCAGGGCGAACTTGCTCTCCAGTTCCGCCGTCCACTGCTCGACGAGATGGGGCGGACAGAGGACGGTGAACCGGTCGATGTCGCCGCGGTCCAGGAACTCCCGCAGGATCAGGGCGGCCTCGATGGTCTTGCCCACGCCGACGTCGTCGGCGATCAGAAGGCGCACCGTCTCCTGCCGCAGCGCCATCATCAGGGGCGCCAGCTGGTACGCCCGCGGCTCGAAATTGATGCGCCCGGCGCTGCGGAACGGGCCGGCGCCGCGGCGCAAGGACAGCCGCAGCGCATCGCGCAGCAGCAGCGCCGCCTCACGCGGGCCGGTCCGCCCGCCCGTGGGCGGATCGAATGTGGCGGGGGTGATCGGCTCGATCTCCAGCTCGGGAACCAGCGTCTCCACCTCCTGCTCCGACCCGCTGAGCGGGCGCAGACGCAGCGCGTCGTTCGACGACAGCACGATCCATTCACGGCCACGGGCGCGGACGAGTTCACCCGGGGAAAACGGCACAGCGGTGGTCACGAGCTACGGCCCTTCAGGACATCGGACAGGGTGGCGAGCGTGGCGGCGCGCGCGGCAGGATCGCGCGGCAGGCGATAAAGATCCACACCCTTCGCGGCGAGGCTGTCGGCAAGGTCTTCCGTCGCGTCGGCGTCCTCGATGGCCGCAACGCGCACCGCGCGCCAGAACCAGGGGACGCAGACGCCTTCGACCGTGATCGGCCCATCGCCCGGCGGACAGTCCGGAAGTCCCCCATCGGCGGCCCCCGTCGAGGGCGGGCGGCTCCGCGAAGCCGCCAGACGCAGGAGAACGGTCAGCACCTGAGCGTTGCGGCGGTCGATCCGCTCATGGTCCGGCTGGTTGAAGTAGGAGAGCAGACAGCGGTAGCAACCGGCAACGCACCGGGCCGGTGCCTCCCGCAGCGCCGCGGGATCGTCGGATGCGCCATCGATGCTCGCTTCCTCGACATGCATCGTGACCAGCGCCGCGCGCGCCACCGCCCGGAAGCCGTCCGCCTCGTTGACGAGGCGGGACAGGGCGCCGGCGCCGCCCTCGGCGGCCTCATAGAAGAACAGCGCCTGGCGGTCCCTGCGGCTTGGGGTCGGCTCGCCCAGGATCTCTCCTTCCTCAAGCTGGTAGACCGTCTCGATCCCGCGGGCCAGAGCGTGCTGGAGTGTGGTCATGACGGTGTCGGCCGCATCCCCCGCCGCCAGCCGCAACGCCTGCGGAAAGCGCAGCAGGAGCGCGTTCTTACGGTCCTCGACCACGGGCGTGATCTTCTGGCGTGCCCGCAGCGGATCGGGCGCCTGTTCCTCGGTCTCCGCTCCGACCCACCGGCCGGTCCGCGGATCGATCGAGAAGCCGATATCCCCTTCGTCGCGGCGCCGGCGGAGGCCCTTGTTGATGCGCCGCACCGTCGCGGCCGGCGCAAAGGTCGCCGTCAGGATGTCTCCTCCGGCATCCTCCAGCACACGGGAAACGACGCCGGTCGCGCGCTGAAAGGAAAAGGTGGTCTGGAGGTCGAAGCCCTGGCGGCGGCGATCCTCGTCGTTGGCGGTGATCCGCTCGACCGGGCGCGTGCCGACGTTCTCGATTCGGTAGAGGCGCGTGATGATCGCGGGGTTGTGGAGTTCGTGGCCGCAGACGTGGCATTCCTCCGGCGGTTCGCCATCATGACCGGCGCCGCACATGGGGCAGATCGAAGTGGCGAACGTCGCCAACATGCCGTCCGGGCCGCCGCCGGCTCCCTTCAGCAGGGCGCGGTCGACGCGGAACGCCCGCCCCTCGTGGTAGACGAGGCTGCTTGGCCCGAACTCCGAGATTGCAAGGAAGCGGGCCCGCTGAATATAGCGGCGCCCCTCGCCGCCGTCACCACCCGGCACATAGGCCATCAGCGGCAGCCGCGGGAAGTTGTAGCCGGGCAGAAAGCCTTCCGTGGCGAGATACCGATAGACGTAGAAGTCCGCGCCCTGGCTCTCGGTTCCGCCCAGGAGGATGGCGATCTGGTGGTTGCCGTCGCGCTGGCGCAACTCGGCGGCCTGCCGCTCGCGGGAGGAGATGGAGTAGTCCCGCAGCGTCCTTGCGGCACCATCCACCTGCCGCTCCGCCGAATCCAGCAGGTCGCGCCAGCGGTCGAACACGCAGGCGAAGCGGGACGGCGCCTCCTGCACCACCCGCCGCGCCACCTCCTTCACGTCGGTGAACCATTCCGGCGGACGGTCGGCGTAGTCCAGCGCCAGCGCGGACAGCACCGCCGCGACCGCGCGCTCGGCTTCCCGTGCCGTCTGCGCATCGGCGGCCTGAGCGGCGAGGGCCGGGAGAAGCGGCTTGCCCGGGACATCCATATCCAGGTTCGTGCTGATCGATGCCTTCAGCTCGATGCCGCTGGCCGCCAGCCATTCCGCATGGAGATGGCTCTGCACCAGATCGGGATTGGTCAGATCGATGGAGGGCGGACGGACCACGCCATCGACCATCGCCTTCGGCTGTTGGAAGAAATACTGGTCATGCGGGCTCTGCGCCGCGCAATAGGCAATCACCAGGGCGGCCTGACCACTGCGCCCCGCCCGTCCGCTGCGCTGGGCATAGTTGGCCGGCGTCGGCGGGGTGTTGCGCATGTAGACGACATTCATCGCCGAGATGTCGATGCCCAACTCCATGGTCGGAGAGCAGAAGAGGGTCGGAAGGAAGCGGCTGTCTTCCCGCAGCGCCTCCATGCGCTCCGCTTCCTGCTGAAGCAGCTTTCGGTCCTCCTCGCCGTAACGGAACCGCGCCTCACGCAGGCGCCTCCGGTCGCTTTCGACCTGAGCGGTGTGCTCGCGCCCTTCCAGACCGAACAGCGCCGCACCACCGGCCCGCAGCAGCGCGGCGATCTCCTCGTAGAGCCCGCGGAAGAAACGGTTGTCGTGCTTGACGTCGGGCGCGCCGTCGGCGGTTCGGAACAGAACGGCGGAGGGGTTGAGGCGCCATCCATCCCCCTCGATGGGTGCCGCGACCTGGAGCGTCAGCCCATAGGCGGCCCCGGCCCGCAGCAGGGTTTCGATGATGCGGATCAGGTCGGGGCCGGTGGGGCGGGGGCTCCCCGGCGGTCCGAACGGAAGCGCCCGCAGGCGGCGCCCGACCGCGCTCTGTGGACTGCCACGAATGATGAGGTCTTCGTCGCGCGCCTGCATGTCGCGGCGCGCCGGCGGACGCGGCATGAAGGCCGTGGCCGTCCGGGGCCGCTCGTCGTCCAGACACCAGGGGGGCTTGATCGCCGAGCGTGCCCGGCTCGCGACACTTTCCACCCGCAGGCGGTCGAGCGCATCGGTCTCGACCGCCAGCCCCTGCCGCATGATGTCGAAGAGTGTCTTTGCCGCGGCCGCACGCTGTTCCGGGGAGGAAAGGCGCAGAAACTCGGGGCCGCCGGCGAAAAGAGCCTCGTCACGAACCATTTCGTCGAGCGACTCATAGACCGCTTCGATCAACCCGAGCTGTTCAAGGTTGGGGTTGGTGTAACGCCAGCCACGCCGCTGATCGATCCAGAAGCGATGGGTGAGAACGTCGCGCATGGTGCGTTCGGCGTTGAGGAGGTTCCCCCCTTTCCAGTCAGGTTTGAGCAACCACTCGGCACGACGCTCCATGTTGCCGGCAGTGAAGCCGAGCATGCGCTGGACCAGTTGCCCGACCTCATCCTCCCGGCAGCCCGCTTCCCCGCAACGGGAGAGAGCGGCCAGGATCGCACCGCGCAGCAGCGTCACGAAGATGAAGTCGTTGAAATGGCCGGCCTGAAGAGCGGCATCCTGCCGGTTGTCGGTAAAGGCCAGCAGCTTGCGCGTGTCGCGAGGAACGGCGTCGCCGGCGCCATGCATCCAGCGCAGGACGGCGGTGATGACGATGGTGGTGGCCGAGCTTCGTCCCTCCGCGCTGAGGGACGCGAGCCGGTTGATGTCCCGCGCCGAATCGCTGTGGTAGTCGCCACAGGCCGGACAGAACTTGAAGCGGCCGGGAAGGAACCACGCCCTCCGGCCGCCCCCGCAGTTTCCGTCAGGACGGACCAGGACCAGTTCGGCGCGCGTCCGGCGGTAGCTCGGCTTCAGCCGGATCTCGCCCGCCCGGGTTTCCTCCAGCCAAGGCTCCGGATAGTCCTCGTCATGTCCCTGGAACGTAAACTCCCCATCGACCGGTTCGGGCATGAGGAAGCCCCACACCCCGTTCGCCCCCTCGGGGTCATCGTTCTCGTTCAGTGGAACGTCGTCGATCTCGCGCTTCTCGAAACGCCGCGTCCCATCCTCGTCCAGCAGCGTCACCGGGTGATGCTCCTGGCCGCAGTTGCGGCAGAAGTGGGCTGCGAAGAGGCGCTTTTCGGGATGATCCGGATCGAAGATCTGGCCATCGAAGGTGACGGTCCGCTGATCCGGGGCATCCAGAGTGGTGTAGAGCCGCCCGGCGCCGGATATGAATTGATGGAGCTTGAAAGCAAACAGCGGTTCGTCGCCCCCCCCAGGGACGCCACGATCCCTTTCCGGCCGGCTGAACGCCAGAAGGGCAGCCTTGAGCGCCTGCCGGCACCGATCTTCGTCGCGCCCGGTTTCGTCGCTCAGGGCCTTGGCGATGTCCTTCAGCGACTGCGGCGCCCCGCGGCGCGGCTTCTTGTCGACATCGCGAAGACCGACCTGCGTCTCCATCCAAATCGCCAGGGGATCGAGGGCGATCTCGGCGTTGCTCCACCCGTCGTAGGCGGTGCCTTCGGCCGCGGCGTCGATCGCCTCACCGAGACCGTCCAGCCCGCGCTCTGCCGACCGGGTGGGATCCGTAACCCGGCGCAGCGTCTCGGTAACGATGGCGCCCCGCGTGACCGGCATCCCGAACAGCCGGGATGCCACATCGGCCACAACCTGCTCGCGGTCAGCGTCCTCCCCCTCGCTGGCCATGGTGGCCGAGGTGCCGATGCAGATCGGCGGCCGCTGCGGATCGCCGACACGCGCGCGAAGACGCCGCATGAGCATGGCGACATCCGCCCCCTGCCGGCCGCGGTAGGTGTGCAACTCGTCGAGAACGACGAAGCGAAGCCCACGGCAGTTCCCGATGACCCGCCGGTCAACCTTGGACTGGCGGGTCATCAGCAACTCCAGCATCATGAAATTGGTCAGAAGGATGTCCGGGGGATTGTCCATGATGCGGTCACGCTCCTCCCGGCTCTCCTGCCCGGTGTAGCGGGCGAAGGTGACCGGAAGAGCCTCGTCGGCATCGCTGACGAACTTCTTCAGTTCCTCCATCTGGCTGTTGGCAAGCGCGTTCATGGGATAGACGATGATGGCGCGTGTCCGGACCCCTTCGCCGGCGCGCTTCGCCTTGAGGACCGCGTCGACGATGGGGATGAAGAAGCAGAGCGACTTGCCCGATCCCGTGCCCGTGGTCACGACGAAGCCCTTTCCATCGAGAGCAAGGCCGATCGCCTGCTCCTGATGGCGACGAAGCTTGAGGGTGCGATCCGCTTGGTCCGGATGGGCACGCCCGTCACGGAAGATCCTGGCGCAATCCGGATCCAGCCCGCCAGCGCCGATCAGATCCTGGATGGATCCGCCTGCTTCGAAATGTGGATTGAGCTGAATGAGGGGCTCCGGCCAGAACCGGCGCCCGGCGTATTCCCTTTCGACCCGCTCCTTGATCTGCGCCGACCTGATCCTGACGAAAGACCGCGCGAAGGCCATGTATTGGCCAAGAAGCCAATCATCCAGGGAGAACACGTCCATGGCTTCTGCTTTTCCTTGAGACGTACGGCGGATCGGTGTTGCACAGGCTGATAGGGCGAGGCCCGGCCCGGATCATCGGAAGGGACCAGCGGCACGTCAAGGAGCCAGAACCGGAACCTCGGCGCCGGAACACGGGCAGCCTGTCAAATGCGATTGGGCATGCCGCCGCATCGTTGAGGCGGGGACCAGCGTAACCACCAGCCACTTGCCGAACCGGCGTCCTTCAAGATGGCCGTCACGCGGGCTGCACATCGGCGCCGCGGCTCAAACCGTGAAGAAGCGGCGCCAATGTGCCGGGACCCGCGCCAGGACCGATGGCGCACACGGAGATCGTCTGGGTGCGCGTATCGTGATCACGGGAATCAAAAGAAATAAAATTACTCGCTTTCATCGCTTCTATTCGTCAAGAACGCTCAATTCCGTGTTCCCCGAGCAATTCCGCAAGCTTTACCCATGAAACTCTATGGTGTTTTTTCTTGGCATTAGCCGGATAATAGTCAAGAGAACCCTTGCTGATATGAAACTCTCCGGTCTTCTCCCCGTCCGTTACCACCTCCAGCACAATATCGGAGTTGAGAACTTCAAGCTTTGGCATCTGAGTAATGCGGAGCGTTGTCGCCACGACTCTATTCTCCAGAGTGGACCGAGTGCGGAGCTTCCTCCATCAGGATAGGAGAGTCCACCCAAATTATATACAACTATGACGGAGACTCCCCTGACCGCGCGCTTGCCATCGCTCCAGAGCCCGTTGGTCTGCGTCGCCGGTGCAGCGTGAACCCCAACAGCTTCGTGGACGTGGCGCGCAAGGCGTTCGGACGCGAATACAAACGGCAAGAGCTGATTGGCGGCACCTCGCAGATGGATATCCACGTCATCCTCTCGCCCACCGGGATCGAGCGGGCGCAGTGAACGGGCGGCTCTGGTCTGAACACGACCACCGACCCGTGCGTGCCGAGGAAGGGCGACACGCTGACCATCCGAGGCGTCCAGCGCAACGCGGAGACCGCCGGCCCGATCTACGTGCATAGCACGCTGGCGCGCATCGAATTGCGCGTATCAATTGTCCACTGGCTGCGCTGACCCGTCGGGAATGAAAGAGCCCCCAACGATTGGGACTTTCATTCTAGATGACGCCATGCTCCAGGTCGCACCCCCGTGCTTGGCCCCCGCCGGCCAGAAGTGCCCGCGCAGCACCAAAGCCTGTGGTGCCACCCGAGGCACCGCTCACCAGCGTGGCTATGACGCCGCGTGGAAGCGCGTCCAGTGTGGGCGAAACATGGGGAAACGAAAAAGACCAGAGTGGATTTTCCAAGAAAATCAACACTCTAGCCCGATTTCGTGGCGGAGGGAGAGGGATTCGAACCCTCGATACCCTTTTGGGGTATACACACTTTCCAGGCGTGCGCCTTCGACCACTCGGCCACCCCTCCGCAGAGGCCGCGTTTATACCCAGGCCGGCG
>JAEZHQ010000032.1 GCA_023416455.1 Pseudomonadota bacterium
GATGACGAGGTTCCGCGCCGGGCTCTCGCCCATCAGCGCCGGCCCGAAGGGGCCGGAGATGGCCAGCCGCGGCCCCACCGGCGGCAGCGCCGCGCCGCGCAGCGCGACCCGCGCCACCCCCGGCCGCACCGTCACCCGGTCCGCCACGTCGGCAAAGGCGATCAGGCTGTCGAGAAGGTGATAGCCGTCGGCGCGACGGCCGACCACGTGGAGGTACAGGTTCAGCTTGGCCGGCGCGGCCTCGGTGATGGCGTCCATGGCAGTCCCCCGCGAGCGATGGCGGAGACTACCGGGCGGGCGGAGCGGGCGCCAGGGCTATCGCCCCGGACCCGGAAGGCGCGCCGTGGTTTCAGGGCACCTTCGGCGGCTTTGTTTCAGGGCGCCTTCGGCGGCTTGGTCTCAAGGCGTCTTCGACGCCGTGAATTCAGGGCGTCTTCGACGCCTCGGCATCAGGGCGCCTTCGGCGCCTCGGCATCAGGGCGCCTTCGGCGCCTCGGCGGCGGCGGCCTGGCGGTCGCTCAGGCCCTTGTCCAGCTTGGCCCGGATCTGCTCCTTCAGGGGATCCTCCTCGGCGTTGCGCAGGGCCCGGTTCCATTGGAAGCGGGCCTCGTTGCGGCGGCCGACGCGCCAGTAGGCGTCGCCCAGATGGTCGTTGATGGTGGCGTCGGAGGGCTTCAGCTCCACCGCGCGCTCCAGCTTGGCGACGGCGCCCTCGAAGTCGCCGAGGCGGTACAGCGCCCAGCCCAGGCTGTCGATGATGTAGCCGTCCTTGGGACGCAGCGCGACCGCCTTCTCGATCATCCCCTTGGCCTGATCGAGGTTGACGCCGCGGTCGACCCAGCTGTAGCCGAGGTAGTTGAGCAGGTAGGGCTCTTCGGGCTTGAGCGCCAGCGCCGCCTTCAGGTCGGCTTCCGCTTCGGCCCAGCGGTCGATCTTGTCGTAGGACATGGCGCGGGCGTACAGCACCGCCCAGTGCCGCTCCTCCAGCCGGCCGCTGCGCTCCAGCGCCCGGCCGTAGGCGGCGACCGCCTCGTCGTAGCGCTTGGCGGTGCGGTGCAGGTCGCCCAGCCGGACCAGCGCGTCGGTGCGCTCCGGCCGCTCCTCGGCGAGCCGGAGGAGCGTGGCGATGGCCTCGTCGCTGCGCTCCAGCCGGGCCAGGCTGTCCGCCGCGCGCAGCCGCGCCGCCCAGCCGAGCACGGGATCGGCGTCCAGCGCCCGGAATTCGGCCAGCGCGTCGGCGTGGTGGTCGCGGGCGTCCATGATGTCGCCGATCATCAGCCGCGCCATGGTCAGGTCGGGGCGCAGATGCAGCGCGATCCGGCCGAACAGCAGGGCGGTCTCCTCGGCCCCCTCGTGGTGCAGGGCGCTGCCCAGGTCGAACATGGCCTCCGCAAGCCCCTGCCGGGCGTCGGCCACCACCGGGGCGGCGGTGCGGCCCCCGGCCAGCGCCGCCAGCGCCGGCTCGATCATCAGGCTCTCGGGGTTGTCGGCGCGGAACGCCTCGTAGAGCCGGCGCGCCTCGTCCTTGCGGCCGTTGCGCTCGTAGAAGCTGCCGGCGATCTGGACGACGCGCAGCGGCGCCTCCTTCTCCACCACCTTGGCGTAGCGCCGGGCCGCCTCGTCCTTGCGGCCGCCCAGCTCCAGAAGCAGGGCGGCGTGCAGGTCGTGCAGGGCGGAGAAGCCGCTGGCCGCGGCCAGCGGGTCGAGCGCCCGCAGCGCCGTGTCGGTGCGCCCGCGCGCCGCCACCAGCCAGGCGTCCAGCAGCGGGCCGACATACTTGGCCATGCCCTCGCGCGGCATGCGCGCGGCCATGGCCTCGGCCTCGGCCAGCTTGCCGCGGTTCAGATGGTCGGCGACCAGGAGCGTGA
Source organism: Pseudomonadota bacterium (assembly GCA_023416455.1). GTDB lineage: Bacteria > Pseudomonadota > Alphaproteobacteria > Azospirillales > Azospirillaceae > Azospirillum. The sequence goes on from JAEZHQ010000032.1 coordinate 1,869, forward strand.
CGGCAAGCTGCGGGTCGGTGTCCTTGTCGACCAGCCGCCGCGCGAAGTCGATGGCGGCGTCCATCTGGCCCTCGCCCAGCTTCAGCAGGTAGGTGCGGCGCAGCAGCGCCAGGTCGCTGGGATCGGCCGACAGGGCGTGCGCCATGAACTGGCCGGCGGCGCGCCAGTCGTCCTGATGCTGCGCGAAACGGCCGGCCAGATAGCTGCCGGTCGCCGAGGTGAGGGCCGGGCGCTCCCCGGCACCGGGAGCCGCCGCCGCGCCGGCCGCCGGCATCACGCCCGCCGCTGCCAGAAGAATCAGGGCCAGAGCCGTACGTCCGCTCGGGAAAGTCGTCATGCCGCGTCCACCTGCCGCCACCGGGTCCTGAACTCGAACGAGCCTAAGGGGCAATTCCTTGACCCATCATTAACCACGCGGAACGCTCGGATGCTACCGCCAATCGCGGCTTACCCGTTCGATGCTGTCCGGATGGAGGACGTCGGCCACATGGGCGTCCATGTGGGCCCGCAGCTCCTCCGGCATTCCCGGCGACAGGGTCGCCCCTTCCACCTTCCAGCGCGCCATCCACGACAAGGTGCGCAGCCAGGTCAGCCGGCGCAAGGGCTTGAGCCAGGGCCGGACGGCCGCGGCCAGCGCCGGCGGCACGGCCGCCGCCCAGGCGGCGTGGAAGGCGGCGACCTCCGGCGGGGTCAGCGTCGCCGCCACCGCGGGGTCCCAGCGGGTGGAGGTGTAGAGGCTGGCGTGGGCCAGGTCGATGGCGGGATGCCCGTACTGGAGCTTCTCCAGGTCGGTGAACCACGCCTTGCCGGCAGCGTCGATCAGGAAGTTCCCGGGATGCACGTCGCTGCCGACCAGCGTGACCACGGGGGGCGGTGCCCCCGCCTCCGGCGCCCGGCGGGCGGCGTCCCGGGCCGCGGCCAGCTC
>JAEZHQ010000054.1 GCA_023416455.1 Pseudomonadota bacterium
GCACCGCGCCGCCCAGGCGCTGGAGCGCGCCGTCGAGTGCGGCGACGGCGACCCGGCGGCGCTGCACCGGCGCCTGGACGAGGCCGTCGCCCCGGCGCTCGCCGCGCTGGCCGCCGAGGCCACCGGGGCGTGACCGGCGGGAACGCCCGCTTCCTTCGTCCGCAATCAAAATTTGGGTCGCAACGCGGCAGCCGGACCGATATCTAGGAATGAGGAACGCGCGGCCGCCCGGCCGCGCCGCTGGCATGGGGTTTCGCGATGAAGATCAACGGCCGGACGGTGCTCGTCTGCGATTGCGCCCACAGCATGGCGCTCGACGGCAAGGCCCTGGCCAGGGCCTGCGGCGCCGAGGGGGAGGCCGCGGTGGCGACCCAGCTCTGCCGCGCCCAGCTCGACCGCTTCGAGGCGCGGGTCCGGGAGGCCGGGGCGCCCCTGCTGGTCGCCTGCACCCAGGAGGCGCCGCTCTTCAGCGAGGTGGCGGGCGAGAACGACCCCGACGCCGCCCTCGCCTTCACCAACATCCGCGAGCGCGCCGGCTGGTCGGCCGAGGGCGACCGGGCCCTTCCGAAGATCGCCGCCCTGCTGGCCGAGGCGGCGCTGGACGTGCCGCCGACCGGCTCCGTCGCCATGGCGTCGCAGGGGGTCTGCCTCGTCTACGGCACCGACGAGCGGGCCATCGAGGCGGCGCGCCGGCTCTCCTCCAGCCTGGACGTCACGGTCCTGCTGAAGGACCCCAAGGACGTGGCCCCGCCCCGCGTCATGGACGTCCCCGTGTTCAAGGGCACCATCCGCGGTGCCCGCGGCTGGCTCGGCAACTTCGAGATCGTGGTCGACGACTACGCCCCGGCCCAGCCCGCCTCGCGCGCCACCCTCCTCTTCGAGGCGCCGCGCCAGGGGGCGGCGTCGCGTTGCGACCTGATCGTGGACCTGACCGGGGGCACGCCGCTGTTCCCCGCCCACGGCCGGCGCGACGGCTACCTGCGCCCCGACCCCGACCGGCCGGACGCGGTGATGAAGGCGCTGTTCGAAGCGGCCGACCTGGTCGGCGAGTTCGAAAAGCCGCGCTACATCGACTTCAAGGCCGACCTGTGCGCCCATTCGCGCAGCCGCAAGACCGGCTGCACGCGCTGCCTGGACGTCTGCCCGACCGGCGCCATCGCGCCGGACGGCGACCATGTGCGCATCGACCCGCAAGTCTGCGCCGGCTGCGGCTCCTGCGCCGCGGTGTGCCCGACCGGCGCCAGCAGCTACGCGCTGCCGCCCATGCAGACCGTCTACGAGCGGCTGCGCACGCTGCTCGCCACCTACGCCGGGGCGGGCGGTGCCGAGCCGGTGCTGCTGGTCCACGACCCGCGCCACGGCGACGAGGTCATCGCGCTGATGGCGCGCCACGGGCGCGGCCTGCCCGCCCGCGTGCTGCCCTTCGCGGTCAACGAGGTGACCCAGCTCGGCTTCGACGTCTTCGCCACCGCGCTGGCCTACGGGGCGGCGCAGGTGCGCGTCCTGACCGGCCCCGGCAACGCCGGCGAGACCGCCGGGCTGGCCAGCCAGGTCGGCCTTGCCGAGGCGGCGATGAGCGGCCTCGGCTACGGGTCCGGCCGGGTGTCGGTCATCGACGCCCGCGATCCCGAGGCGGTGGAGGCGGAGCTGTGGAGCCTGCCGCGCCAGGCGCCCGCCGCCGCCGGCTTCTTCCTGCCCATGGGCGGCAAGCGCGCGGTCACCATGCTGGCCCTGCGCCACCTGCACAAGGTGGCCCCGGCCCCGGTGGAGGTGCTTCCGCTGGCCCCCGGCGCGCCCTTCGGCCGCCTCCAGGTGGCGGTGGAGGGCTGCACGCTGTGCCTGTCCTGCGTCGGCGCCTGCCCGACCGGCGCGCTGCTCGACAACCCCGACAAGCCGATGCTGTCCTTCGCCCAGGACGCCTGCGTGCAGTGCGGCCTGTGCCGGAACACCTGCCCGGAGAAGGTCATCGCGCTGGTGCCCGAGATCGACTTCCGCGACCGCGCCCGCGGCGCCGTGGTGGTCAAGGAGGAGGAGCCCTTCTGCTGCGTGACCTGCGGCAAGCCCTTCGCCACCCGCTCCGCGATCGAGAAGATCGCGGCGACGCTCGCCGGCAAGCACTGGATGTTCGCCACCCCGGAAGCGGCCCGGCGCGTGCGCATGTGCGGCGACTGCCGGGTGACCGACCAGTTCGAGCGGGGCGATGCCCCCTTCGCCCTGGGCGCCCCCCGCGTGCCGCGCACCACCGAGGACGACTTGCGCGACCGCGCGCTGGCACGCGCGGCGGAGGGCGACGGCCGCGATCCCGACGACCCCGGCAGCCGCCACTGAGGGCCGGCGCAGCGCAGGGTTGCCGATGGCCGCGTGATTTTGTCACGGCGTTGAGCGGAGCCGTAGGCAATCGTTAGGGATTGTTCCTTACAAGATGGGAGTCCGGTTCTTGAAGGAAGCCACCCCATGCACGCGCTCTCGCTCCGCTTGCGCCTTTTCCTCCTGGCGGCGGTCGCCGCCGGTGGCCTCCTCATCCTAGGCGCGGTCGATCTCATGCATCTGCGCGAGGCGCAGATGGAGAGCCACCGCCGGATGCTGAGGAACACCGTGGAGACCGTCCGCGGCATCGTCGCGCACCACCACGCCGAGGCGGCGGCCGGCCGCCTGACCGACGCCCAGGCCCGCGAGCAGGCCCGCGCCGCGGTGCGCGGCATCCGCTACGCGGGGAGCGAATATTTCTTCATCTTCGCCGAGGACGGCACCAACCTGGTGCTGGGACCGCGCCCCCAGGCCGAAGGCACCCGGGAGCTTGCCGACCTCAGGGACGCCGACGGCGTGCCCTACGTGCGGGCGCTGATCGCCGCGGCGCGGACCGGCGGCGGCTTCGTCGCCTACCGCTTCCCGAAGGCGGGCTCGAACGAGCCGCTGCCCAAGCTGTCCTACGCCACCGGCTTCCAGCCCTGGGGCTGGATGATCGGCAGCGGCGTCTATGTGGACGACGTGGACGCCGACTACTGGCGCAACGCCGGCCAGCTGGCCGCCTCGGCGCTGGGCATCGCCGCCCTGGTGGGCGTCCTGGCCTTTCTCATCGGCCGGCAGGTCTCCGGCACCGTGAACGGCTTCGCCGAGGCCATGCGGCGGCTGGCCGCCGGCGATCTCGGGATCGCGATCCCCGGCGAGGGCCGGCACGACGAGTTCGGCACCATGGCCGAGGCGATGCGCGTCTTCAAGGACAAGACGGCCGAGAACCAGAGCCTGCTGGCCGAGCAGGAACGCTTGAAGCGCGCCGCCGCGGAGAAGGAGCGCGCCGCCCTTCTCGGCATGGCCGACGCCGTGGAAGGCCGGGTCCGCGCGGTGATCGGCCGCGTCGCCGCCGAGACCGAGCGGCTGGGGGCGGCCTCGCGCAGCCTGTCGTCCAGCGCCGAGGCGACCCAGTCCATGAGCGCCAGCGTCGCCGGCACCACCGAGCACACCAGCACCAACGTGCAGACGGTCGCCGCCGCGACGGAGGAACTGTCCAGCTCCAGCCAGGAGATCGGCCGCCAGGTCGACCAGTCGGCCGCCGTGGCGCGGCGCGCCATGGAGGAGGCCGCCCAGACCACCACCACCGTGCGCAGCCTGGCCGAGGCCACCAAGCGGATCGGCGAGGTGGTCGACCTCATCAACTCCATCGCCAGCCAGACCAACCTGCTGGCGCTGAACGCCACCATCGAGGCGGCGCGCGCCGGCGAGGCCGGCAAGGGCTTCGCCGTGGTCGCCTCGGAGGTCAAGAACCTCGCCAACCAGACGGCCACCGCGACCGACGAGATCACCCGCATCATCCATTCGGTGGAAACCGGCACCCAGGCGACGGTCGAGGCCATCCTGCGCATCGAGGGGACCATCCGCGGCGTGAACGAGGCCGCCGCCACCATCGCCACCGCGGTGGAGGAGCAGAACGCCGCCATGGGCGAGATCACCCGCTCGGTCCAGGAGGCGGCGACCGGCACCCAGCGCATCGCGGGGGAGATCGGCGAGGTGTCGCGCAACGCGCAGGGCACGCTGGCCACCGCCGGCGAGGTGGCCGCGGCGAGCCGCCGGCTGGACGGCGAGGCCCTGGAACTCCGCCAGCAGATCGACGGTTTTCTCGCCGAGCTGCGCGGAACGGCGCGCACCAGCGGCTGATGCCAGGGCCGGAACGTCCTGACGTCCGGCCCCGGTGTTTCTGGCCGCCCGGTGCATGAGGGCCCGGCAAGGTCCGGCCACAGGCCGGACCTTGCCGGAATTGGTAGGAGGCGCCCCCGGCGGTGCGACCAGAGTGACGGCGATTTCGCCACGCCGGCGTGTTATAGTCATGCCTCGGTGCGGCGCCCGCGAACGCCGCCCCGAACCGAACGCCGGCCGAACCGGCACAGGACCGGATCACTGGGGAGGAGCCCGCCGATGACCATCGTCCAGCCGACGGCGGCCGTCCCGCCGCAGCCCCCTGCACCGCTCGTGGATCCCTTCGGGCGGGCGGTCAGCTATCTGCGGGTTTCGGTGACGGACCGTTGCGACCTGCGCTGCGTCTACTGCATGGCGGAGGACATGAGCTTCCTGCCCAAGGCGGAGGTGCTGACGCTGGAGGAGATCGACCGGGTCTGCTCCGCCTTCGTGCGGCTCGGCACCCGCAAGCTGCGCCTGACCGGCGGCGAGCCCCTGGTGCGCAAGGGCATTCACGAGCTGATCCACAGCCTGGGCCGCCACGTGAAGGCCGGCGCCCTGGACGAGCTGACCCTGACCACCAACGGCACCATGCTGTTCAAGTACGCGGGCGACCTGGTGGAGGCCGGGGTGCGCCGCGTCAACGTGTCGCTCGACACGCTCGACCCCCACAAGTTCCAGGCCATCACCCGCTGGGGCCGGCTGGACAAGGTGCTGGGCGGGCTCCAGGCCGCCAAGGAGGCGGGACTCAAGGTCAAGATCAACACCGTCGCGCTGAAGGGCGTGAACGACGACGAGTTCCACCGGCTGGTCG
>JAEZHQ010000074.1 GCA_023416455.1 Pseudomonadota bacterium
GGCCGGCCTCGGCCTGGTCTATCTGGCGCTGGACGAGCCGGCGGGCGCGCTGCGCGCCTTCGACGCGGCGCTCGCCATCAACCCGCACCTGGAGGGCGTGCGCGCGCAGGCCGCCCGGCTGCGCCAGCGGATGGCCGGCCCGGCGCTGTGACCCATGCTTCCCGCCCCACATGGGGGTGGGGTCGGGTGGGGAAAGCCGACGCCGCCCGTTCCGCGAAAGCGGGAACGGCACAGTTGGAGCCGCAACCCCTGTTCAGGCCCTGCGTGTCCTCAGCGTCGGGCCGGAGGACGGCCACCAGACTGTCAAGATCGTGGCGTGCACTTCGCCAGACACTCCCGATGTCGATTAAGCGCCAAGGCGCGGACCCCCTTATCGGTCCGTGCAATTGCCGGGATTGGCTCGCCGCGTTGAGCCATTGCTTCGGTACCGATACCTCCGGCTTTATGATCTGCGCCACTATGATCCTTGCTCTCTGCTGGCGAACCCATATGTTACCAGCAATATGACGCGGTTATGACGGTCTCCGATCATCGACATTAGACCCTATGGAAGCCCAGGATGAAATTCGCCTATGAGGACCTGAGCGAAGATCAGTTCGAGACACTGATCGTGCTGCTTTGCCAGCGGTTGCTCGGCCTGTCGGTGAAGGGCTTCGCCAAGGGACCGGATGGTGGTCGAGATGCGAAATTCATCGGCACGGCGGAACTCCACCCAAGCAAGGCCGCGCCCTGGACTGGAACGATCATCATCCAGGCCAAGCATACCAACGGCTATAATCGGCATTTCGGTGAAGCGGACTTCCACAGCCCGAATTCGAATGACACGGTGATCGGCAAGGAAGTGCCGCGGATCGCAAAGCTCCGCAAGAGAAGACAACTCGATCACTACATGCTGTTCGCCAACCGTCGTTTGGCCGGGAATGCCGATCAAAACATCACCAGTCACATTGCGAAGGAATGCGGTCTTCCGGAGGTCTCTATCTACCTTTGCGGAGTCGAACAACTTGAACTCTATTTGAGGCAATTCCCGGAAGTCGCTGCACTTGCCGATCTTGACCCGGTCGACTCTCCACTCATCGTGTCACCTGACGAGTTGGCAATCGTCGTCCAGGCAATCGCCAGCCACGAGGCTGATCTGTCGTCGGTTCTCGATACGCCGCCCGGAGAGCGGACCACTTACGAACAGAAGAACGTCCTCAACAATATGACTCCCGAATATGCGAAGGAACTCCGCAAACGTTATTTGAAGGATACCGCGCAGATACGAGCGTTCCTGGCCGCACCTGAAAATCTGGATATTCTCAAATCGTATGAAGCGACAACCGAAGAATTCCAGATGAAGATCATTTCGAAACGCAGGAAATTCCAGAATTTTGATGCGGTGATGGAATATTTGCTTGATCTTCTGTTTCAACGTGACCCTATTCTGCGCCAACGCCAGCATAAGCGCCTGACCCGCGCTATCCTGTTTTATATGTACTGGAACTGTGACATCGGGGAGGTTGCCGATGCTGAGGCCTAGCAAGCATGCTCATCCTGACCGTACCGTTGTCAATGTGGCGTTGCTGTTGCTCACTCGATTGCGTGTCCATCGTCTATGCGAGTATGGCGCTCTGCGCACCTACGTGCGAAAAGCCGTGGTCGGAGGTGATGTGCTGTTCTTGCCATCGCTCAACTTCCTCTATCTGCTTGGGCTGATCGAATATCATCCCAAAACCGATGCCATCGAGTATGTAGGCCAGAATGAAGCCTTCTAAGCTTTATTCCAACCGGCCGGCGGTGTTTGCACCGGTCGAGTTCAAACCCGAACTCAACGTCGTCCTCGCGGAAATCCGGCGACCGGAGAACCGTGACCTCGACACCCATAATCTGGGAAAGACGACGCTTGGCCGCCTGATCGATTTCGGCTTCCTCGCCGGCCGTGACGCCAAGTTCTTTCTGTTCAAGCATCTCGACCGTTTTGGAGAGTTTTCCTTCTTCCTTGAGATCGAATTGCTTGACGGAACTTATGTCACGGTTCGCCGCAATGTCGCCGAAGCATCGAAGATTTCTTTCAAGAAGCACAGAGCCCGGCATCAGGATTTCTCGACGCTGCCCGACCTCGAATGGGATCATGTCGATGTCCCCTTCGACCGCGCCAAGGACTTGCTCGACAGCCTTCTCGACTGGCGAGCGCTGAAGCCATGGCATTACCGGAAAGGATTGGGGTATTTTCTTCGATCCCAAGAAGATTTCCGCGATGTCTTCCAGCTAAGGAAGTTTGCGAATGCGCACGCCGACTGGAAGCCCTTCCTTGCCCATATCCTTGGTTTCAATGCCGATCTGATCACCCGGCATTACGATAAGGAAGACAAGCTCAAGGAAGCCGAGCAGAAAGCGACCACGGTCCGCCAGGAACTGGGCGGCGAGATTGAAGACGCCGGCAAGATTGACGGGCTTCTCCTGCTCAAGCGCCAAGAGGTTCAGAAAAAGCAGAAACTCCTCGACGCATTCGATTTCCGGAGTCAGGATAAAGCGGACACCAAGCAACTCGTCGACCAGATCGATGAGCGGATCGCCTCCCTCAACCAGCGTCGCTATTCGCTGACCCAGAACCGCAAGAAGGTGGTCGCTTCGCTTGAGGAAGACCAGATCCTCTTCGATCCGGAGGCAGCGAGCGAATTGTTTCGCGAAGCGGGCGTGCTCTTCGCGGGCCAGATCAAACGCGATTTCCAGCAGTTGATCGCCTTCAACAAGGCGATTACCGACGAGCGGCGCGGCTATTTGATCGAGGAGCGCGCCGAGATTGAGGCGGAACTCAAGACGATCAATGCCGAGCTGAATACACTCGGCAAACGCCGATCCGACATGTTGGCCTTCCTCAGCAGCACTGACTCATTCGCCAAATACAAGCATCTGTCCAATGAACTGGTAACTTTGCGGGCCGATATCGAGGGCCTCGAACGACAACGGGAATTCGTCCACCGTCTTCAGCAGCTTCGGAGCGATATCCGCAGCCTGACCGAGGAAAAGACACACCTGGAGGCGTTGATCGAGGCCGATGTCGAGGCCAAGAATGCGGATGAGGACAGCCTGTTCTCACGCATCCGCCTGTTTTTTAATGAGATCGTCGAAGAGGTTATCGATCAGAAGGCCCTGCTCAGTGTCGTGGTCAACCAACAAGGCCACTTGGACTTCCGTGCGGAGTTGCTTGACGATGCGGGCATTGCCACCAGTGCCGACCGTGGCTTCAGCTATAAGAAGCTCCTGTGCATCGCCTTTGACCTCGCAGTGTTGCGCGCCCATCTGGATGATGCGTTTCCGCGCTTCGCCTTCCATGATGGCGTGCTCGAATCCTTGGACGATCGAAAGAAGGTAAATCTGCTTGGAGTGATCCGGCGCTACTCCACGCTCGGGCTGCAATCGATCATCACCCTCATCGATTCGGACCTGCCGCCACCCGACGATGATGTCCCGATCTTTGATCCGTCCGAAATCGTCCTCCTCCTTCACGACGAAGGTGACGATGGTCGCCTCTTCAGAATGAGGCCGTGGTAGAAATCCTCGTCACAGGACAATGCCATCGCCGGCAAGTCCACAGGTCAAGCGTTACCGGTACCGAACAGGATGATCCCGATCAGTCTGCCTATGCAGGCGGCCAAGGCGACCTTCGACGGCTTTCCACGCCCGACCAAGGTCTTGCCGACGTCGGCACGCCCGCCGGCAACGTGGCGCCGGCCGCGCAAGGCGCCACATTGCCGTGATCGACCACATTGCCGTGATCGAAAGGCGTTACGCCGCCATGAGGGCGGTCATCCCGCCTCGACCCAGGCGATCCGCAGGATGTTGGTGTTGCCGGGCGTGCCGAAGGGCACGCCCGCGGTGATCACCAGCCGTTGCCCCTCCACGGCCAGCCCGTCCTCGTGGGCGGCGCGGGCCGCCTTCTCCACCATCTCGCCGAAGCTCTGCACATCGGCCGAATGGACGCTGTGCACGCCGTAGGCCAGTTGCAGCCGCCGCGCCGTCTCGATGCTGGAGGTCAGGCAGAGGATCGGCACCTCCGGCCGTTCGCGCGCCGCCCGCAGCGTGGTCGAGCCGCTGGTCGTGTAGGTCACGATGGCCGCCGCCTGGATGGTGTGGGCGACCTGGCGCGCCGCCGCGGTGATGGCGTCGGCGGCGGTCTGCTGCGGGTCGGGGTGCTGGGCGTCGATGATGGTGCGGTAGAGCGGGTCGTGCTCCACCCGCCGGGCGATGCGGTCCATGATCGACACCGCCTCGATGGGGTAGGCGCCGGCCGCCGTCTCGGCCGACAGCATGACCGCGTCGGCCCCGTCATAGACCGCGGTCGCCACGTCCGACGCCTCGGCGCGGGTGGGGGTGGGGGCGCCGATCATGGATTCCAGCATCTGGGTCGCCACGATCACCGGCTTGCCGGCGCGGCGGGACTCCCGGATGATGCGCTTCTGGATGGTCGGCACGTCCTCCGCCGGCAGCTCCACGCCGAGGTCGCCGCGCGCCACCATGATGCCGTCCGACATCTCGATGATCTCGTCCAGGTGCTGGATGGCCTGGGGCTTCTCCAGCTTGGACAGCAGGGCGGCGCGGCCGGCGATCAGGCGGCGCGCCTCGGCGACGTCCTCGGGCCGCTGCACGAAGGACAGCGCCACCCAGTCCACCCCCTGGTCGAGGGCGAAGGCCAGATCCTCGCGGTCCTTCGCCGTCAGCGGCGAGAGCGGCAGAACGACGCCCGGCACGTTCACGCCCTTGCGGTCGGACAGCCGGGAGCCGGACACCACCACCGTGTCGGCGTGCTCCGGGCCGCAGGCGACGATGCGCAGACGCACCTTGCCGTCGTCGAGCAGAAGCTCGGTCTCCGGGGTGAGGGCGGCGAAGATCTCCGGGTGCGGCATGCCGACGCGGGTGGCGTCGCCCGGCACGCGCGACAGGTCGAGGCGGAAGGGCTGGCCGGCGGTGAGCGTGACCGGGCCGGTGCCGAAGGTGCCGATGCGCAGCTTGGGTCCCTGGAGGTCGGCCATCACCGCGATGGGATGGTCCATCTCCGCCTCCAGCGCCCGGATCGCCGCCATCCGCCGGCCGTGATCCCCGTGCGTGCCGTGGCTGAAGTTCAGGCGGAAGACGTCGACCCCGGCCTCGAACAGGCTGCGGATCATCTCCGGCGAGGAGGAGGCCGGGCCCAGCGTCGCGACGACCTTGGTGAGGCGGTAGCGGCGGACGGGGCTGCCAGTGCGTTTCATCGGTGATTGCCTCTTGCTGGGTTCGCCGCGGGCGCACGTTCGCTGACGAGGATGGCGCGGAAATCGTTCACGTTGGTGAGGGTTGGCCCGGTGACGAGCAGGTCGCCCACGGCTGCGAACAATCCATGCGCGTCGTTGTTGCCCAGCAATCCGCGCGGATCAAGCCCCATGGCCCGCGCCCGCGCCAGACTGTCCGGGGCGAGCCAGGCGCCGGCGTTGTCCTCGGTGCCGTCGATGCCGTCGGTGTCGGCGGCCAGCGCGTGGATGCCCGGCGCGCCGTCGAGCGCCAGGGCGAGGCCGGCCAGGAATTCCACGTTGCGCCCGCCGCGCCCGTCGCCGCGCACGGTGACCGTGGTCTCGCCGCCCGACAGCAGCACGCAGGGCGGCTCCGCCGGCTGCCCGTGGCGGGCGCAGTGCAGCGCCATCCCGGCCATGACCCGGCCGACCTCGCGCGCCTCGCCCTCCAGGGA
>JAEZHQ010000102.1 GCA_023416455.1 Pseudomonadota bacterium
GCCAGCGCACCTCCGCCTGATCGATGGCCGCCGCGTCGGTCAGCAGGCGTTCGGCGAAGGCGTCCAGCGGGCGGGCGTCGCCGCGCGACACGCGTTCCAGCGCGTCGGCGGCGCGCATGCGCACGCCGGCGTCCTCGGCGAACAGGCAGCCGACCAGTTCCGGCAGGCGCCCGGGGTCGGCGGCGACCGCCTCGGCGACCGTGGGGGCGTCGCCGATGGTCCGGCGGTCGCCCAGCGCGAGGGCCTTCGCCAGATCGCTCCCGTTCTTGACCATCCGTTACCGCCGGCCGAAGGGGCGCGCCGGGATGTTCCGGCCGAACTTGGAACCGGCCTTGATGGCGCTGGGCCGGGGCGGCGGCGGAGGGGGTGGCGGGGGCGGCGCTTCGCCCTTCGGCACCGCCTCGCCCGCCGCCATGGCGGCGAGGTCCTTCATCAGCCGGTGCACGCCGCGCACGCGCTGGGCCTCGTCGGTCCAGTCGCGGGTGTAGACCAGCTTGTGGTCGGGGCGCAGCTTCATCAGGCTCATCTGCTGGCTGATGTAGGTCAGCAGCTTGGCCGGCTCCGCGTAGCTGTTGTTGTGGAAGGTCAGCACCGCGCCCTTCGGCCCGGCGTCCACCCGCTCCACCCCCGCCTGACGGCAGAGCTGCTTGATGGTCACCACGTCCAGCAGGTTCTCGACCTCGCTCGGCAGCTTGCCGAAGCGGTCGATCAGTTCGGCGGCGAAGCCGTCCACCTCCGCCCGGTCCACCAGCTCCGCGATGCGGCGGTAGAGCGACAGGCGCACGGTCAGGTCGGTGACGTAGCTTTCCGGGATCAGGACCGGGGTGCCCAGGTTGATCTGCGGCGTCCAGGCCTGCTGCTCCGCGCCCGCCGGCACCTGCCCGTCCATGCCGGCGCGGGCGTTGGCCACGGCCTCCTCCAGCATGTGCTGGTAGAGCTCGACGCCGACCTCCTTGACGTGGCCGGACTGCTCCTCGCCCAGCAGGTTGCCGGCGCCACGGATGTCCATGTCGTGGCTGGCCAGCTGGAAGCCGGCGCCCAGGCTGTCCAGCGTCTCGATGACGTGCAGGCGCTGCTGCGCGGTGCCCGTCAGCGGCTTGTTCGGGGCGTAGGTCAGGTAGGCGTAGCCGCGCACCTTCGACCGGCCGACGCGGCCACGGATCTGGTAGAGCTGCGCGAGGCCGAACATGTCCGCGCGGTGCACGATCAGCGTGTTGGCGTTGGGGATGTCGATGCCGCTTTCGATGATGTTGGTCGCCAGCAGCACCTCGAACTTGCCCTCGTCGAAGGCGGTCATGACGTCTTCGAGTTCGCTGGCCGGCATCTGGCCGTGGGCGGTGACCACCTTCACCTCCGGCACCAGCTCGCGCACGCGCTCGGCGACCTTGGGCAGATCCTCGACGCGCGGGCAGACGTAGAAGGTCTGGCCGCCGCGATAATGCTCGCGCAGGATCGCTTCGCGGACGACGACCGGGTCGTAGGGCAGGACGAAGGTGCGCACGGCCAGACGGTCCACCGGCGGGGTGGCGATCAGCGACAGTTCGCGCACGCCGCTCAGGGCCATTTGTAGGGTGCGCGGGATCGGCGTGGCGGTCAGGGTCAGGACGTGCACGTCGGCGCGCAGTTCCTTCAGCCGCTCCTTCTGCTTGACGCCGAAGTGCTGCTCCTCGTCCACGATGACCATGCCCAGGCGCTTGAACTGCACGCCCTTGCCCAACAGGGCGTGGGTGCCGATGACGATGTCGGCGGTGCCCTCGGCCAGCTCCTGCTTGACCTTGGTCTGCTCCTTCGGCGTCACCATGCGGGAGAGCTGCACCACGCGCAGCGGCAGGCCGGCGAAGCGCGTCGTGAAGGTCTTGAAGTGCTGGCGGGCCAGGAGTGTGGTGGGCACGACGACCGCGACCTGCTGGCCGCTCATCGCGACCATCAGGGCGGCGCGCAAGGCCACCTCCGTCTTGCCGAAGCCGACGTCGCCGCAGACGAGGCGGTCCATGGGACGGCCGGACGCCAGATCGCCGAAGACCTCCTCGATGGCCTTCAGCTGGTCCTCGGTCTCCGGGTAGGGGAAGCGGGCGGCGAATTCCTGGTAGATGCCCTCCGGCGTGTAGACCGGATCGGCGCGCTTCAGCATGCGCTCGGCGGCGATCTTCAGCAGCGCCTCGGCCATGTCCTTCAGGCGCTTCTTGACGCGGGCCTTGCGGCCCTGCCAGCCGGCGCCGCCCAGCTTGTCGAGCTGCGCGTGCGCGTCCTCCGACCCGTAGCGGGTCAGCACCTCGATGTTCTCGACGGGGACGTAGAGCTTGTCGCCGCCCTCGTAGATCAGGCGCAGGCAGTCGTGCGGCGCGCCGGAGACCTCCAGCGTTTCCAGCCCGTCGTAGCGGCCGATGCCGTGGTCCATGTGCACGACCAGATCGCCCGCCGTCAGGGCGGTGTGCTCGGCGATGAAGTTGGCGGCCTTGCGCTTCTTCTTGGCGGTGGGGCGGACGAGGCGGTCGCCGAGGATGTCCTGTTCGGTGATGACGGCGAGGTCGGCCGAGGTGAAGCCGTGCTCCAGCCCCAGCACCACCATGCCGGTGATGCCCCGGTCGAAGCGGCGCACCTCCGCGATGGTTTCGGCCGGCTCCAGCCCCTCGATCCCGTGGTCGCCCAGCACGGTCATCAGCCGGTCACGCGAGCCCGCCGAGTAGCCGGCCACCAGCACCCGCCGCCCGTCGGCGCGGAGCGCCCGGATGTGGTCCTTCACCGCGTCGAAGACGTTCACGTCGGGGCGGTTGCGCTCCTCCGCGAAGTCGTGGCCGCGCCGTCCGCCGGCGTCCACCGTGCCCATGATGCCGGGCGGCGTGCCGAAGGGCTGAAGCTGCGCCACGGCGTGGGCGGCCAGAAGATCGTCCCAAGCCTGCGCGTCGAGGAACATCATGCCGACCGGCACCGGCTTGTAGACCGGGGAGCCCGCCCGTTTCTCGATGGTCATCATGCCTTCGCGCGAGGCGTGGAAGTCCACCACCTGGGCGATGCGCGAATCGCGCGACTCCGTCGCCTGATGGTCCAGCGAGACGATGGCCCTGGGCATGTAGGACAGCACCGTGTCCATGGTCTCGTGGAACAGGGGCAGCCAGTGTTCCATGCCGCCGTACTTGCGCCCGGCGCTGATCGCCTCGTAGAGCGGGTCGTCGTCGGTGATGGCGCCGAACAGCTCGCGATAGCCGGAGCGGAAACGGGCGATGCTCGCCTCGTCCAGGAAGACCTCGGACATCGGCTTCAGGTCGATGCCGTCGCGCTTGTCGGTGGTCCGCTGCGACATGGGGTCGAAGCTGCGCACCGCCTCCAGCTCGTCGCCGAACAGGTCGAGGCGCAGCGGCTCCTCCGTGCCCGGCGGGAACAGGTCCACGATGCCGCCGCGAATGGCGAACTCGCCGGGTTCGCGCACCGTCTGGGCGCGGGTATAGCCGTTGTCGGCGAGGTAGCGCTGGAGCCGCTCCAGGTCGATGCGGTCGCGCACCTTGGCCGAGAAGACCGCGCTGCGGAAGGCGGCGCGCGGCGGCACCTTCTGCAAAACGGCGTTGACGGTGGTCAGCACCACCAGGGGACCGGAGTCGGCCTTGCGGTCGAGCAGGCGGGTCAGCGTGTCGATGCGCTTCGCCACGATGCCGCCGTTGGGCGACACGCGGTCGTAGGGCAGGCAGTCCCAGGCCGGGAACAGCAGACACTCCAGGTCCGGCGCGAAGAAGGCCAGCGCCTCCGCCATCAGGGCCGCGCGGGCGTCATCCAGGGCCACATGCAGCACGCCCGCCGCCCCCGCCCGCCGGGCGAGGTCGGAAAGCACGCGGGCGTCGTGTCCGTCCGGGGCGCCGCCGACGAGAAGGCGGCCGCCGCGTCCGGGTTGCAGCGGATCGAAACGGACCAAGGAAACCTCAAGCCCCCTGACGGGGCGTGAACTTGAACATGGCCAGCAGGCGCATGACGTCGGTGTCGTGCTCGGCCGGCACCGGCTCGCGCCCGGTCATCCAGTTATAGAGATCGGGGTCGCTCAGTTCCAGAAGCGCCTCGTAACGGTCGAGCTGCGCCTGGTCGAAGCCCGGCACATGGGCGTCGGCGAAGCTGCCCATCAGAAGGTCCATCTCCCGCATGCCGCGGTGCCAGGACCGGAAGCGCAACCGCTTGCGCCGGTTCTCAAGGGGGTCGTCGGCCTGATCCACGTCCATGCTCCCAGCAGCGGAATGTCATCGCGTGGCCCGACAGGTACCCGAACGCCCGGCGCGCCACAAGCGCCAGGGCGCGGCACCGCCGTCCGCCCGCGGCCGGCGGCGGCGGGACCCGGAACGTTCTTTCGGATGAGCGCGTCCCGAATGCATCTTTGTCGTACGTGTACGAACAAGATACCGTTCGCCGGTCAAAGACAAACGAAGTCTTCGACGCACGTCCGCACAGAACAGGTCCGTCGTCGACGTTTCGTTCTTCAAACGAACGTCGCCGCCGGAAATGGCGGCGCGGCGGTTCGACACGCCCGCCGGGGACCGGGGCGGATCCGCGCCCGACGGGATCGGGCCTCCCGGGTTCCGGGGCCTGCGGAATCGGAGGAAGGAAACGGTCATGGCGGACATCCATGGAAGCAACCAGCCGGACACGCTGTTCGGGACGATGCGGGACGATCGGATCGACGGTCGGGGCGGGGACGACGTCCTGACCGGGCTCGGCGGCAGCGACCGCATCTTGGGCGGCGCCGGCAACGACACCATCCACGACGACGCGGTGGACGTCTTCCGGGACCCCTTCTATCCCGGCGGCGACGATCTGGTCTTCGGGGGGCCCGGCGACGACTTCATCCGGCTGTCCTTCGGGAACGACACCGCCGACGGCGGCGCCGGCAACGACACCATCCGCGACGACCTCGACACCGACGACATCCTGGTGGGCGGCGCGGGGAACGACCTTCTGATCGACTTCTCGGGCGCCGACCTGTACCTGGGCGGCAGCGGCGACGACCGCATCGTCGACGGCCATTTGATCATCACCGGCCCGGACGACGGCGCCGACCGCTACCTGTTCGAGCGGGTCCGCGGCGGCTTCGGCAACGACACCATCCTCGGTTTCGACCAGGGCTACGGCGACCGCATCGAGTTCCAGGGCTACCGGCCCTCCGACCTGCTGGCCCTGACGGAAACGGAGCGGGCCACCGTCTTCTCCTTCCGCGACGGCTCGCAGTTGACGGTCTACCAGGACGAACAGCAGATCCTCCACGGCATGACGCTCGGGCAGGATTATTTCTTCGTCTGAAGCGGGCATGAGCCCCGGCGGGCCGGGGACGGTCACGGCCCGCCGCGCACGTCCTCGACCAGCCCCTCCAGCCGGCGCAGGTCGCGCACGACCAGCGCGTCGCTCCGCCGCTCCACCAGCCCTTCGCGGGCAAGGTCGCTCAGCACGCGGGCCACCGTTTCGCGCGTGGTGCTGACCCGGCTGGCGATGTCCGCGTGCACGGGGATGGGGGCGATGACGACGGCCTCGCCGTCGCGCCGGCCGCGCCGGGCCAGACGCAGCAGCTCGGCGTGGACGCGGTTGTTGGCCCCCAGCGTGGACAGCTCCATGATGCGGTCGGTGGTCAGCCGGACCACGCGGCACAGCCGCGTCATCACCGCGACCGCCAGCTCCGGGTGCCCGGTGACGAGGTCCCGGAAGGGGCCGGGGGCCAGGAAGGCGATCAGCGCCCCCTCGCCCAGGGCGGCCACGGAGGCCGAGCGCGGCAGGCCGTCGATGGCCGCCATCTCGCCCAGGAATCCCCCCGCCTCGATGTCGTCGAAGCTGATCTCGCGCCCGGAGAGCGAATGGCTCAGCACCCTCACCCGCCCCTCGACCACGAAGACGACGTCGCGCGTCTCGCCCAGGTGATCGATGATCGGCTCGCCCGGCTGGAACCGGCGCCAGCGGCATCGCCGCGCCAGCGCCGCGCGCTCCCCCGGCGGCAGCGGGCGCAGCAGCTCGATCCCGTCGAGCGAGGGGGGGTGGGGGTCGGTTGCCACGGCGGGCCACTCCTTCGCGTGCGGGCAAAAGGATAGCGCCCTCCGCCAGAAGGGGAAATGGGCTGTAACCAAGGGGTGCCGCTAACGTCTCGTTAACCCTGACCCCGGAGAAGGGAGGGCACGCAGACGGGAGTTCATCGAGCCATGCCCTTCTCCATCCCCCATGCCCAGCGGGTCGACGGCCAGCGCCTGCTGTCGGTGGCCGCGATCCCCTTCGCGGCGGCGGTCGCCATGGCGACGGCGGTGGCCGCCATCGGCGGGACCACCGATCCGGTTGCCGAGGCCGGCGGTCCGCTGGCCTACCTGCTGGGCTTCGTCAAGTTCTGCTACCTGGCGGTGGCGATGGCCCACCTGTCGGGTGCCATCGCCGAGCGCGTCAACGGCGGCCTGCCCGCCGGCCTGTGGCTCGACGAGTACGACCGGCCGGAGCCGGTCAGCAAGGAAGCCTTCTGGAGCGCCTTCCCCAACCACCTGGACGGCTCGGCCATCGCCGGCTGCGTCACGCTGCTCTGCTTCCTGGCGGCCTGACCGCCCGCCGCCCGGCCAGGGCCACCTCCTCCACGCGGATGCGGTGCCAGGTCAGCGGCAGGTTCAGGAGCGAGGCCAGCACCGCCAGCCAGGGCTGCCCGTAGGCCAGGGGCAGAACGGCCAGCTCCGCGGCGACGATCAGGTAGTTGGGGTGCCGCACCCAGCGGAACGGCCCCCGCCGCACCAGCGGCGCCCCCGGCAGCGTCACCACCCGCGTCGTCCAGAAGGGCCCCAGGCTGGCGATCACCCACAGCCGGCCCGCCTGGAGTGCGGCGAACAGGGCGAGCAGCGCGCCGTTCAGCGGGGCGTCGGCGGGAGTGACGGCGAACAGCGCCGCCAGCCAGCCGGCGTGCAGCACCACGAACAGCGGGTAGTGCGCCGCCCCCTCCTCCCGCGCCCCGGCGGCCAGCAGCCGGCGCGTGTTCCGCCGGGCCAGGGCCAGCTCGCCCAGCCGCTGCGCCGCCACCAGCAGCAGGACGAGCTGCGGCCAGCCGATCCCCGCCCCCTCCACCGCTACAGCTCCACCAGGGCCAGGCCGGCGGTGAAGCCGGGCCCGAGCGCGCTCATGACGTGCAGGCCGGCGGCTCCGGCGGCGAGCCGCCGCTCCAGGACGAACAGGACGCTCGCCGCCGACATGTTCCCGCAGGCGCGCAGCACCGCCCAGGCGTCGTCCAGCCCGGCCGAGACCGGGGCGAAGACCTCCTCCAGCGCTTGCAGCACCTTGGCCCCGCCGGGATGGCAGACCAGCCCGGCGAGGTCGCGCCGCGCCACCCCCTGCCCGTCCAGGAAGCCATCCAGGACCGGCCCCATCCGGCCGCGGATCAGCTCCGGGATGTCCTGGCTGAAGACGACGCCGAATCCGTCCTCCTCGACCCGCCAGCCCATGACGTCGCGGGTGCCGGGCCAGGTGTGCTCGGCGCCGGCCAGCAGGCGCGGCCCCCCGCCCCCGTCCGCCCGCAGCAGGACCGCCGCCGCCCCGTCGGCGAACAGGGCGCTCGCCACCACGTTGGTCGGCGTCGCCTCCCCGGTGCGGCAGGCCAGCGTGCACAGCTCGACCACCAGGAACAGCACGGTGTGGCCGGGCATGGCCCGGGCGAGGTCCCCGGCACGGGCCAGCCCCAGCACGCCGCCGGCGCAGCCCAGCCCGAACAGCGGCAGCCGGACGGTGCGGGGGTGGAATCCCATGCGCTCCAGCAGCTGGGCCTCCAGGCTCGGCGTGGCGATGCCGGTGGTGGTGGCGCAGACGACGGCGTCCACCGCGCCCGGCGCCAGCCCGGCCCGCGCCAGGGCCTGCGCGGCGGCCGTCTCCAGCAGGGCGAGGGCGCCGTCGCGGAAGGCGGCGCTGCGGTCCCGCCAGCCATGCGGCTCCATGTACCAGCCGAGCGGCATCACCGCGTGGCGGGTTTCGATGCCGGTGTTGGCGAAGACCGGGGCCAGCCGTTCGAAGTCGCGCATGCGGCCGCCGAAGACGGCGCGCGCGGCGGCCAGCGTGTCGTCCTGGTCGAGGCGGTGCGCGGGCAGCGCCGTGGCGACCGACAGCAGTCTCGGATATCCGTCCATCGCCAGCAATGTGAGGTGCCCGCCCCCGCCCTCCCACTCATCCGGATGGGGTTCCATCCGATGCGCCACCCCCGGCCGCTGCCCCCACCAAGCCGGTTGAGCCCCGCACGGATCCTGTATCACTATGGCGGATCGATGTTTTTCGGAGTGGGCCGTGGACGCCAGGGAACAGGAAAGCAACCACGCGACGGCGGACGGTGCCGCGCCGCGGCCGCCGCGGCGCGAGGGCATCGGGCTGATGGGGCGGCTGCGCGCCTACTTCCTGGCCGGCATCCTGGTGACCGCGCCGACGGCGGTGACCATCTACATCGCCTGGTGGTTCGTCTCCTTCATCGACGGCCACATCCGGCCGCTGATCCCCGCCGCCTACAACCCGGAAAACTACCTCCCCTTCTCGATCCCCGGCATCGGCGTTCTGACGGTGATCGTCGCGCTGACGCTGATCGGCGCCTTCGCCGCCGGCTATGTCGGCCGCCTCGTCCTGCGCATCGGCGAAGGGGTGGTGGAGCGCATGCCGGTCGTCCGCTCCATCTACGGGGCGGTCAAGCAGATATTCGAGACGGTGCTGGCCAAGAAGTCCAACGCCTTCCGCGAGGTGGTGATGATGCAGTACCCGCGCGCCGGCGTCTGGTCGCTGGGCTTCATCACCGGCAGCGCCCATCCGGAGGTGCAGCGGGCCTGCGCGATGGAGGAGGAGATGGTCAACGTCTTCATCCCCTGCGCGCCGCCGACCGCCGGCTATCTGGTGATGGTGCCGCGCCACGAGGTGACGGTCCTGAACATTTCGGTCGAGGACGGGCTGAAGCTGGTCATGTCCGGCGGCATCGTCGTCCCGCCGCCCGCCCGGCCGGACGAACTC
>JAEZHQ010000116.1 GCA_023416455.1 Pseudomonadota bacterium
GTTCCTCGCGGCGCCCGCCGCCGCCGAAGCTCGGCTCGCGGCGCATCCCCGGTGGGGTGCCGCCGCCGGCCGCCGCCTTCGGCGGTGTGGCCCGGCCGCTGCGCCACCACGCAAAGCCGATGCCGGCCAGCG
Organism: Pseudomonadota bacterium; assembly: GCA_023416455.1. Taxonomy (GTDB): domain Bacteria; phylum Pseudomonadota; class Alphaproteobacteria; order Azospirillales; family Azospirillaceae; genus Azospirillum. The sequence continues at coordinate 133 of JAEZHQ010000116.1, forward strand.
TCAGGGCAACGACGCCCATCACCACGTAGCGCAAGACACCCATGGCCCAGGCGGGCAGCAACGCCGCGGTGCCGTCGGAGGGGGCTTCCATCGGGACCGGCTGGCCGGACGGCGTGGTTGCGGTGACGCTGGCGCGCGGGGCCGCCTGCGGCACCGGCCCCTGCGCGGCCTCCCCCCCGGCGGGAACGGGAACGGCGGAGCGGGCGGCGGCGGCGGGACCCGCCGCCGGGGCCGGCGGCGGGCCGGAGCGGAACTGCGCGCTGCCGGCGAACTCGCCCTCGCCGCTCTGGATACGTTGGGTGGGGGCGGCGCGCGGCACCACCTCGCGCTGCGGCTCGCGCGGGGCCTGGCCCGGCCCGCCGCCGCCCGGCCGTTGCTGGGCGAGGTTGCCCATGGTCGGAGCGGTCTTGGCCTGGCGCTCGGCGAGCATCCGGCTGACGGTCGCGGCGTCGAGCTGGTTGGTCACCGGCAGCCCGACCGACGCCTGGTACTTGCCGAGGGCGGCCTTCGTCTGCGGCGTCATCTGGCCGTTGGCCCGGCCGCCGATGTCGAATCCCTTCTCCTTGAGGATGGTCTGCGCCCATTGGACGTCGCCCGCCTGCTGCGCCAGCGCGGACGGCGCGCCGGCCGCCAGCGCCACCATCACGGTTGCCGCCATCACGGTTGCCACCGTCACCGAACGGCGCGCACGCCGCCATCCCTCAGGCATTCCATCCTCCGTCCGAGAGCGCGGCCCCAACCCCGCGGGCCCGACCCTGCCACGTGGCACCGTGTTAGCAGATTGCGGCGGTTCTTCGGGCGCAATTTTTCCCGCGCCTGTGTTGCGTGCGATTCATGCGGGTGCGTGGGCCGCGGCCGCACCGGCGGTGTTGCTCTGACGCGGCGCGGGAGGAACCGCGATTCCCCCAATGGTTGCTCTCCCTTCGGACGAGGGGCCGGAAACGGGCCGCATTCCCCTTCTGTTAACCCTTGCCTCGGCAGGATCGTGCCCTGGCAGACCTGTGCTACGATCGGGGCCACGAGCGAGGGGGGAGCGGAGCCATGGGCAGGGCGTCGGGGGGGATTCTTCTCTGCGGGGTGCTGACGCTGGCCGGCTGCGCCAACCCGTCCCATCGCGAATGGACGGCGTCGGACGACGTCGCGACGGTGGCCTTCGACGAATGCACCGAGCAGGTGGACGCCACCATGCGCCTGCGCGGCTACCCGCATCGGCCGCTGCCGGAGACGCCGCAGTTCCGCTACCGCCGGGAGATCTTCGCGCAGTGCATGCGCCGCAAGGGCTACGTCGCGGACTGATGCGGACGGTGCTGTGAAGGCGTCGTCCGCATCATCCTCGCGATCAATGCTATCGCATTGATCTGTCGGGTTTTACCGGCGGCGCTCCGTGTTCATGCGCCGCCGGTATGAGGCAAGGGATCGCCGGGATCTGCGGACCGTCGCGTCACGGGGACGGCAGCCCGTAGCCCGTCCCCAGCAGCAGATAGGCGGCAAGGCCGGCCAGCCCCCCGGCAACGATCACCGCAACGTAGAAGCGCAGCGGCAGCCGAAGCCGCTCCCCGGCCCGCCGCCGGCCCTTCGCACCCCGGCCCGCCGCCGCGGGCCGCGCCGGACCGCCGCGGGCAGGTCGGGCAGGATCGTGCAAGGCGATGAGCTTCCAGTCGAACTCCATGCCCCCGTAGGGCGAATCGGTGTTGTGGTCGAGCTGGATGAGGCGGAAGTAAGCCCGCGGATTGACCCTGGCCATCAGCTCGAAGCGGGCCCGCGCCTGGTCCAGTTCCTCCCCCACCTCCAGGGTCGTCCAGCCCTTGCCGCGCGCCTTCTGGATGGCGAAGCGGGTCGGCTGGGGCTGGGGGCGGGACGGCGGCATGGCGGGTCATTCTAGCACAGGCGCCGACGCGCGCCATCGGCCGCTGGCCGGGTCTCCGGAACCGCCAGGCCGCAGTACAGATTCACATCGTGAAATACAATGGTGTGCATGTTCCTTAATAATCAAATCATGAGATATCAAATTGTCAGGTATGTCGGCCCATTACTGCGACACTTTATGCGTTGACTCCCTTGGCTTAACTGCATTTTTCTCTGGATTTGTTGATAACTGGGCAGATTTCAGGGGGAATGCGTGGCTACAATTTACGGGAATTCCGGCGACAACGTCATGGGGCCCTACGCCGGGGCGAACACCCTGTTCGGCGGGGCCGGAAACGACACGCTCTTCGGCTATACGAGCGGCGACCTTCTGTTCGGCGAGGACGGCAACGATTACCTGGACGGCGACTACGGCAACGACAGCCTGTCGGGCGGCGCCGGAAACGACACGCTCTACGGCTATTACGGCAACGACATCATCCTGGGCGACGCCGACAACGACATCCTCTACGGCGAGGACGGCGACGACCTCCTGGACGGCGGGACCGGCAACGACATCCTCTACGGCGGCACCGGAAACGACCTGCTCGACGGCAACGAGGGGAACGACAGCCTGTCGGGCGGCGCCGGAAACGACACCCTCTACGGCTATTACGGCAACGACCTGATGCTGGGCGACGACGGCGACGACGTCATCGACGGCGAGGACGGCAACGACACGCTGCACGGCGGCCTCGGCAACGACACCCTCTACGGCGGCGCCGGAAACGATTCGCTGGATGGGTTCGACGGCAACGACGTCCTGTCGGGCGGCGCCGGAAACGACACGCTCTACGGCTATTACGGCAACGACACCATCCACGGTGACGACGGCGACGATGTCATCAACGGCGAGGACGGCGCCGACAGCCTGATCGGCGGCGCCGGCAACGACACCATCTTCGGCGGGGCCGGCAACGACACCATCCGGGGCGGCGACGGCGCCGACCACATCGAGGCCGGCGCCGACGCGGATGGTGTCGAGGGCGGCGCCGGCGCGGACGCCATCTGGGGCGAGGGTGGCAACGACGTCCTCTGGGGCGACGCCGGGAACGACATCATCGACGGCGGCGACGGCAACGACTTCCTGGCCGGCGGCCTCGACGACGACACGCTCTACGGCCAGGGCGGCGACGACCTGGTGCAGGGGAGCGAGGGCAACGACACCCTCGACGGCGGCGACGGCAACGACTCGCTGGAGGGCGGCAGCGGCGCCGACGTCATCCTCGGCGGCGACGGCCACGACCTGATCCACGGCAAGGACGCCTCCTCCGGAACGGTCGACGGGAACGACAGCATCGACGGCGGCCACGGCAACGACACCATCCACGGCTCCTACGGCAACGACCTGATCTTCGGCAACGCCGGGGACGACGAACTCTTCGGGGACGCCGGCGCCGACACCATCGACGGCGGCTACGGCAACGACACCATCCACGGCGACGACAGCAACGACGACAACGCCGACGACGCACTCTCCGGCGGTGACGGGAACGACCGCCTGTACGGCTTCGCCGGCGCCGACACCCTCGACGGCGGCAACGGGAACGACACGCTCAGCGGCGGCGCCGGCAACGACGTCCTCTTTGGCGAGCTGTACGAAGGCAGCGGCCAGGACGTCCTGGCCGGCGGATCCGGCGACGACACCCTCATCGGCGGTGCCGACAACGACCTGTATCTCTTCGACTTCCGCTACGACCAGTTCGACACGATCATCGACACCGACGGCGACTACGACACCCTGTACATCTCCGGAACCATCCTCTCCGATCTCAACGCCTACGCTTCCGGATACGATCTGGTCATCCACTCCATCTCCGACGCCGCCGATTACGACGGGATAAGCCATCGCATTGTGATCCAGGACTACTGGCTCGGCACCGACAACCGCGTCGAGATACTGGAGGTGAGCGGCGGCTACTACGCGCTGCACGATCTCGCCCTCGGGATCATCCCTTAATGCCGAACCTCCCATAACGCCAAACCCCGGTGATCGCAGCCGATCACCGGGCCTCGATCACCGGCACGGGCGGACGCCGATTCCGGCTCCCCCGACCCGGGGCCGGGCATCGCGCCCGGCCCCGGGTTCCGGTCCACGATGCCGCCTATCGACTGTCGCCATGAACATTCTCTTCATCCATCAGAACATGCCGGGCCAGTACGCGCACCTCGCGGCGGCGCTGGCGCGCGACCCGGCGAACGCCGTGGCCTTCGTCACCAGGCGCGCCGACCGTGCGATCCCCGGCGTCCGCCGCCTGACCTACGGCACCCGCCGGACGGCGCGGCCCTCGACCCACCCCTATCTGCGCTCCACGGAGAACGCCGTCCTGCACGGGCAGGCGGTCGCCCGCACCCTGCTGGCGCTGAGGAAGGAGGGATTCGTCCCCGACGTCGTCGCCGGCCATCCCGGCTGGGGCGAGACGCTGTTCGTGAAGGACGTCCTTCCCGAGGTGCCCTACCTGAACTATTGCGAGTTCTACTACCGCCCGCAGGGCCAGGATTTCGGCTTCGACCCCGCCGCCCCACCCACCCTGGATGCGCGGCTGACCCTGCGTCTGCGCCGCACCCCGCTGCTGCTGGCCCTGGAGTCCTGCGACCACGGCGTCGCGCCGACCGCCTGGCAGCGGGCGACCCACCCGGCCGAACTGCGGGCGAAGATCGACGTCATCCACGACGGAATAGACACCGCCCGACTGCGCCCCGACCCTGCCGCCCGCTTCACGCTGCCCGACGGCCGGACGCTGACGGCGGGCGATCCGGTGGTCACCTACGCCGCCCGCGGCCTGGAGCCCTACCGCGGCTTTCCCAGCTTCATGCGCGCCCTGCCGCGCATCCTCGACTCCCGGCCCGACGCCACCGTCCTGATCATCGGGGGCGACGAGCCCAGCTACGGCTCCGCCCCGAAGGAGGGCGGGACGTGGCGCGAGGCGCTGCTGGCGGAGGTCGCCGTCGACCCGCGGCGCGTCGTCTTCCTTGGTCACCTGCCCCGCGACCGCTTCGCGGCGGCGCTCGCCGTGTCCAGCGTCCACGTCTATCTGACCTATCCCTTCGTCCTGTCCTGGTCGATGCTGGAGGCGATGGCGCTCGGCCGCGTCGTGGTCGGGTCCGACACGCCGCCGGTGCGCGAGGTCATCCGCGATGGGGAGAACGGCCTCCTGGCCGACTTCTTCGACCCGGCCGCCATCGCCGAGCGGGTGGTGGCGGTGCTGCGCGACCCCGGCGCCTTCGCCGCGCTCGGCCGGGCCGCCCGCGACACCGTGCGCGACGGCTACGAACTGGCCGACTGTCTGGCCCGGCAGACGGCGCTGCTGCGGCGCCTCGCAGCGTCATGACGCGCGCAAAACACGTTTTTTAAGGATCCGTTAGCCGGAGTGGATTACTTTTACGGGAGCAGTTCGATGGGTTTCGAAGCGTTCCCGGGCAATTCACGGCGACACCCGCCGAAGGGACGGACAGCACGCTCAGGAGGTGACCATGCCCATCGGGGCCAGCAACGGACTTTTCCCGGCCACGAACGCGGCCTCCCCGGCTGCCGCCGAGCTTTGGAAGCCGGTGGGCAGGACGGCCGACGGGAACGGCGGCCTGTCCGCCCTGGACCGGGCCTTCCGGCCCGCCGATGTCGACGGCGTGTCGGTGAGCCCGCTGGGCAAGGCCCTGAGCGGCGCCGCCGCCAAGCTGTTCGAGAAGCTCGACACCAAGGCCCGCGGCATGCTGGAGGATCTCGTCTCCTCCGGCCGGATGAGCGCCGAGGAGGTCGTCAAGGGCCTGCGGGGAATCGCCAAGGATGCCGTGGCCAGGCGTTACCGGGACGAGGCGCCGCTGACCGAGGAGGAGCAGCGCCGCGAGGATGCCAACCGGGCGCGCTGGGACAAGCAGGCGGCCTACGAGAATGGTCTCTCCTCCATCCTGAAGGAGATGAGCGCGGACCGGCGCGCCGACCGCCATCCGGACGATTCCGACACGAGGTCCGACCACAGCCTCGACGGCCTCCGCGCCCGGACGGTGGAGATAAAGGAGTATTTCCAGCGGGAAGAGGCAAGGCAGGACCGGATCCGGTCCTACAAGACGGCGTTCGAGGCCGAGAACGGCCCCCTGGAGCCGATCGACCAAGAGGCGATCGGCGATCAGTTCATGCGCAAGCGGCGGGACATCCAGCGCTCGGACCTGTTTTCCGGCGAAGCCGACTCCGACCCCTTCTCGAAGGCCGACAAGGAGGCCGCCGACACGCTGCGCGATCTGGGCTTCACCGCGCGAGTCTACCGGGAGGCGGCCAAGAGCTACGCCGCCGATGTCGATCTCGACGCGGTCGGCGCCGCCGCGGCGGCGGCCGACTCCGGCACGGACGCCGCACCTCCGGCCGCGGCTTCGGCGCAGCGGTCGAACGGGGAGAGCGCGCTTTCCCTCCTGGGCGCCGGAAACGGGCTTTCCGGGGCGGCGGCCAAGCCCGCTGCCGCCGACTCCGGACCGCCGGAAGCGGTCGAATCCCTGCTTCAGGCTCTCAAGGGGCGGAAATCCCTTCTGGTCTGAGCAATGTTGCCGAGCGCCGCCCCCGCCGGGGCGGGCTCGGGACCCCTGCGCAACCGGACAGCGCGCCGGCGGCACCGGCGGTCCTTTCGGACCGGGGGCCGCGGCGTGCTATCCTCGCCACCATGCGCATCCAGACGATCCTTGCCCACCCGCTTCCCGACAGCTTCGCCGCCGCGGTCCACCGCCGGGCGGCCGACACGCTGCGGGCGCGCGGCCACGAGGTGGTGGAGACCGACCTCTACGCCGAGGGCTTCGAGCCCGCCCTGACCGCCGCCGAACGCGCCGCCTATTTCGACCCCGGCCCGCAGGGCGCGGCGGTCCGCCCCCTGGTCGAGCGGCTGCAATGGTCGCAGGCGCTGGTCCTGTGCTTCCCCCACTGGTGGTTCGACCAGCCGGCCATGCTGAAGGGCTATTTCGACCGGGTGTGGGCACCGGGCGTCGCCTTCCGCCACGACCGCGCCGGCGGACGGATCGAGCCGCTTCTGCACGGGCTGCGCTCGGTCACGGTGCTGACCAGCTTCGGCTCCCCCTGGTGGGTGGCGGAGCTGTACCTGCGCAACCCGGCCCGGCGCATCCTGAAGAGGGGCATCCTGACCGCCTGCTCGCCGGGGGCCTCCGTCCGCTACCTCGCCCATTACGACATGGACCGCTCCACGCCGGAAAGCCGCGCCCGCTTCCTGGCGCGGGTCGGGCGGGCGATGGAGCGGCTGTAAGGCCGGGGGAGGCTCCGGACCGGGATTTGCCGCATCACACGGAGGTCGGCACCCCGTTGCGCCGGATCACGTCGGCGTACCAGTAATAGCTGGCCTTGGGCGTGCGCGCCAGGGTGCGGCGGTCCACCTGGACCAGGCCGAAGCGGCGCCGGTAGCCCTCCGCCCACTCGAAATTGTCGAGCAGGGTCCAGACGAACCAGCCCCGGAGGTCGACGCCCTCCTCGATGACCTTGCGGGCGGCCAGCAGGTGATCGCGGATGAAGGCGATCCGCTCGCGGTCCTCCACCATTCCCCGCGGCCCGACGGTTTCGGGGAAGTCGGCACCGTTCTCCGTCACGTAGACCGGCGGGTTGCCGTAGCTCTGCTTCAGCTCGATCAGCATCTCGGCCAGCCCGTCGGGCTCGATGGGCCAGTCCATGCCAGTGCGCCGGGTGCCTTCCGGCGGCGCCCCGTAGCCGGTGCCGAACAGGCCCTGCGGGTCGGGCTGCTGGTGCATGCGGCTGTAGTAGTTGACGCCCAGGAAGTCGATGGGCTGCCGGATCACCGCCAGATCCCCGGTGCGGACCAGCGGGGCGAACTCGGCCTCCAGCCGCTCCGGGTAGGCGCCCTTGAGCAGGGGGTCGAGACAGGCGCGGTTCCACACCGCGTCCCACAGCTCCGAGGCGGGGTAGTTGGCCTCCAGCCCGCCGACCGGCCAGACCGGCTGGAGCGACAGCACCGTGCCCAGCTGCCAGCCCCTGCCGCCCGCCGCGCGCAGCGCCTTCAACGCGGTCCCCTGCGCCAGATTCTGGTGATGGATGGCCTTGAGGCAGGTGGTCCGCCCGGTCAGCCCCGGGGCGTGCACGCCCAACCCGTGCCCGAAGATCGCCACCACCGACGGCTCGTTGAGCATGCACCAGTGACGGGCACGGTCGCCGATGCGCCCGGCCACCAGCAGCGCGTAGTCGGTGAACCAGCCGGCGATGTCGCGGTTGGTCCATCCCCCGCGGTCCTGAAGCCCCTGGGGCAGGTCCCAGTGGAACAGGCAGGGCCACGGCGCGATTCCGCGTTCCAGCAGCGCGTCGGTCAGCCGGTCGTAGAAGTCCAGCCCTTTGGGGTTGGCCGGACCGGTGCCGGACGGCTGCACCCGCGGCCACGCCACGGAGAATCGATAGGCGCGCATGCCCGCCCGCGCCATCAGCCCGACATCCTCGGCGTAGCGGTTGTAGTGGTCGCAGGCGACGTCGCCGGTGTCGCCGTCGGCCACCCGGCCGTAGGCATGGCTGAAGCGGTCCCAGACGCTGGGGCCGCGGCCGTCGGCACCCACCGCCCCCTCGATCTGGTAGGCCGAGGTGGAGCAGCCCCACAGGAATCCCTTCGGGAAGGCCACCACCGAATCCGTCGTCCCGGCCGCGCCGGGCCGGCCGGCCAACGTCACCAGGCCGGCCGCCGCCGCGGTCTTCAGGAAACTCCGCCGACGCATGGCCATTGCCCTTCCCCTTGCTGGACGCCCCCTGCCGGACGGTCGCCTCATTGATGCCGACGGCCTTATGTATCGCGGGACGGCCCGACGGTCGATACGGCACGTCGCCCGGCGGGCCGCGGCCCGCGGGAAGCGGGCAGGCGCAAGCGTGGCGGCCGTCGGGATAGGCGGCGCCCGATCGGCGCGCTATATTGCCTCCATGAACGGATTCTTCGCGCCTCTCCTGATCCTCGCCCTGGGCATGGTGGTCGCCTCCCTGTTCGCGGGCCTGTTCTTCATGGCCCGCGGCAACAGCGAGGACGCGCGCCGCTCCAACAAGGCGATGCGGCTGCGCGTCGCCCTTCAGGGGCTGGCCCTGGTGCTGTTCCTCCTCGCCATGCTGACCCAGGGCTGATCGTCCATGGTAAAGCTCACGCGCATCTACACCCGCGGCGGGGACAAGGGCGAGACCTCGCTTGGCGACGGCACCCGCGTCCCCAAGCACGACCCGCGGGTGACCGCCTACGGCACCGTGGACGAGGCCAACGCCGTCATCGGCATGGCCCGGCTGCACACGGCGGACGACCCCGAGGTCGACGCCATGCTGGGACGGATCCAGAACGACCTGTTCGACCTGGGGGCCGACCTCTGCACGCCGGAGGAGCCGGAGCCCCGCTACCCGCCCCTGCGCATCGTCGAGTCGCAGGTCGAGCGGCTGGAGCGCGAGATCGATGCCATGAACGCGACCCTGCCGCCGCTCGCCTCCTTCATCCTGCCGGGCGGCTCCCCGGCGGCGGCGCACCTGCATCTGGCGCGCACCGTGGTGCGCCGTGCCGAACGCCATATGACCGAGGCGGCGGCCGTCGCGCCGGTCGGCAGGCCCGCCCTGAAGTACGTCAACCGGCTGTCCGACCACCTTTTTGTGCTCGGCCGCGTGGTCAACGGCAGGGGGGCGACCGACGTGCTGTGGGTGCCCGGCGCCAACCGGTAATGCAGCCTTGTCCGGTTCTTAGGCGGCGTTGACAGCCTATACCGCAACTCCTATGGTCCCTCCGCTGCGACAGCTGCCCGTTTCGGCGTCCGCCTGAAGGCACGCCCCAAACCAAAGAATAGGGTGGGATATGAAGGTCCTTGTCCCGGTCAAGCGGGTGGTCGATTACAACGTCAAAATCCGCGTCAAGGCGGATGGCACGGGCGTTGAGACCGCCAACGTGAAGATGTCCATGAACCCCTTCGACGAGATCGCCGTCGAAGAGGCGGTCCGTCTCAAGGAGGCCGGCACGGCGAGCGAGGTGGTGGTGGTCTCGGTCGGCCCGGCCGCCGCCCAGGAGACGCTGCGCACGGCGCTGGCCATGGGCGCCGACCGCGGCATCCTGGTGCAGACCGACGCCGAGACCCAGCCGCTGGGCGTGGCCAAGGTGCTGAAGGCGCTCGTCGACAAGGAGGGCGCGACCCTGGTCCTGCTCGGCAAGCAGGCCATCGACGACGACTGCAACCAGACCGGCCAGATGCTCGCCGCCCTCCTGGGCTGGCCGCAGGGCACCTTCGCCTCCAAGATCGCCGCCGCCGACGGCACGCTCACCGTCACCCGCGAGATCGACGGCGGCCTGGAGACCGTGGCGCTGACCCTGCCCGCCGTGGTCACCGCCGACCTGCGCCTGAACGAGCCGCGCTATGCCTCGTTGCCCAACATCATGAAGGCCAAGAAGAAGCCCATCGACACGCTGACCCCCGAGGCGCTCGGCGCCGACGTGGCGCCGCGTCTGGTCACGCTCAAGGTGGCCGAGCCGCCCAAGCGCAAGGCCGGCGTCAAGGTCGCCGACGTCGCCGCGCTGGTCGACAAGCTCAAGAACGAAGCCCGCGTGATCTGAGGGGTGCATCAAGATGGCCATTCTCGTCCTTGCCGACCATGACAACGCCGCGCTCAAGCCGGCCACGCTGAACGTGGTGGCCGCCGCCGCCCGCATCGGCGGCGACATCCACGTGCTGGTCGCCGGCCAGGGGGCGCAGGGCGCCGCGGAGGCCGCCGCCCGCATCGCCGGGGTGGCCAAGGTGCTGCTCGCCGACGACGCCGCCTACGCCCACCACCTGCCGGAGAACGTCGCCCCGCTGGTCGTCGGCCTTGCCGGCGATTACGGCCACGTCCTGGCCGCCGCCAGCTCGGAAGGCAAGAACCTGGCGCCGCGGGTCGCCGCCCTGCTCGACGTGGCGGCGATCTCCGACGTCACCGCGGTGGTCGCGCCCGACACCTTCGAGCGGCCGATCTACGCCGGCAACGCCATCGCCACCGTGCAGTCGAAGGACCCGGTCAAGGTCATCACGGTGCGCGCCACCGCCTTCGACGCCGCCGCCGCCGAGGGCGGCTCGGCGCCGGTGGAGAGCGTCGCGGCGACCGCCGCGGCCGGCACGTCGCGCTTCGTCGGGCAGGAGCTGACCAAGTCGGAGCGCCCGGAGCTGACCCAGGCGCGCATCGTGGTGTCGGGCGGCCGCGGCATGCAGTCCGGCGACAATTTCAAACTGCTGGAGGCGCTGGCCGACAAGCTGGGGGCGGCGGTCGGCGCCAGCCGCGCGGCGGTGGACGCCGGCTTCGTTCCCAACGACTACCAGGTCGGGCAGACCGGCAAGATCGTGGCGCCGGACCTCTACATCGCCGTCGGCATCTCGGGCGCGATCCAGCATCTCGCCGGCATGAAGGACAGCAAGGTCATCGTCGCCATCAACAAGGACGAGGAGGCGCCCATCTTCCAGGTCGCCGACTACGGCCTCGTCGCCGACCTCTTCAAGGCGGTGCCGGAGCTGACCGACGCGCTGGACAAGGCGCGCTGACCAGCCCTCCAACAACAACCTTCTCGCGGGAATGCTCTCAATGTCCACAATCAAGAAGATTGGCGTCATCGGTGCCGGCCAGATGGGCAGCGGCATCGCCCATGTCTGCGCGCAGTCCGGCTACGAAGTGATCATCTCCGACATCAACGAGGAGATCCTGAAGAAGTCGGTTGCCGGCATTTCCAAGAACATGGACCGCCAGGTCCAGAAGGGGAAGCTGAGCGAAGCCGACAAGGCCGCCGCCCTGGCCCGCATCTCCACCGGCGCCGACCTCTCGGTGTTCGCCGACGCCGATCTGGTGATCGAGGCCGCCACCGAGAACGAGGCGCTGAAGCGCGAGATCTTCAAGAAGCTGGTCCCGAACCGGAAGCCCGAGGCGCTGATCGCGACGAACACCTCGTCGATTTCGATCACCCGCCTCGCGGCCTCGACCGACCGGCCGTCGAAGTTCATGGGCATGCACTTCATGAACCCGGTGCCGGTGATGCAGCTGGTCGAGCTGATCCGCGGCATCGCGACCGACGAAGAGACCTTCGCGGCCATCGCCGAGCTGACCGCCAAGATCGGCAAGACCGCGGCCATCGCCGAGGACTTCCCGGCCTTCATCGTCAACCGCATCCTGCTGCCGATGATCAACGAGGCGGTCTACGCGCTCTACGAGGGCGTGGGCAACGTCGAGGCGATCGACACCGGCATGAAGCTCGGCGCC
>JAEZHQ010000120.1 GCA_023416455.1 Pseudomonadota bacterium
GCGCGGCGGTGGCCGGAGGCGCGAGGAGGACCGCCGGCGCCGTCCCGGCCACGGTTGGCGACGGCGGGGGCGTTGCCGTTCCGGCGGTGAGCAGGAGCAGCGCGCGCAGCGGCTGGGGCTGAGCCGCCGCCGCACCCGCCGCAGCACCCGCCGTGGTCTGGCCCGGTATGGTCTGGCCCGGTATGGTCTGGCCGGGCGTGATCTGAAGGGTCACCGGCTTGTCCGGCGGCAGGGGCGCCGCGGTCCGGAGCAGAACCTCCCCGGCCGAGGTGCGCACCCGGGTCAGCCCCTCCGGCGTCTCTCCCGCCAGGGTGCCGGTGAGGAGGATGGGGCGCTTCACCTCCTGGAGGCGTTCGGGCAGCCGCTCCACCGTCGCCTCGGCGGTCACCGTCGGCGCCGCGGCGGCGGGGGGCGCCGCCGGGTCGGCGGCCGGGGGGGGGGCGGCGGGGCCTCCCATCGGGCCGGCTACGAGCCGTTGAGCAGCCGCTGGGCGATGGCCTGCACGTCCTTCGCGGCGTCGCTGGAGGGGGACCGGGTCAGCAGCGGCGCCTGGTTGCGGATGGCGTCGCGCACCTTCATGTCGCGGCGGATGATGCCGGCCAGACCCGGCTTGTACTTCAGGAAGTTCTGGCAGGCCTTCAGGATGGTGCCGTAGGTGCGCTCGCCGTCCTTCACGCTCTGCGCCATGTTCACCACCACCCGCAGATCGGCCGCCGGGTTGGTGGCGTGGGTCAGCTTGATGAAGGCGTAGGCGTCGGTCAGCGAGGTCGGCTCGTCGGTGGTCACCACCAACGTGATGCCGGCCGGGCCGGACAGGGTGCGCACCGTGCGGTCGACGCCGGCGCCCATGTCCATGATCACGCAGTCGTAGCTGCGCGCCAGCTCCAGAAGGTCGTTGCGCAGGGCGGACAGGCGCTGGCTCGGCAGCTGCGCCAGCGTGCCGGAGCCGGAGCGGCCGGCGATGATGTCGAAGCCGGTGTCGGGGAACTTCTGCGCCGCCTTGCCCAGGGTCACCTGGCCGCTGATGACCGCGCCGAGATCGTTCTTGGGCTGGAAACCGAGCTGGATGTCGACGTTGGCGAGCCCGAGGTCGCCGTCGAACAGCAGCGAGTTCTTGCCCATCCTGGTCAGCGCGTGGGCCAGGGTGATCGAGAACCATGTCTTGCCGACGCCGCCCTTTCCGCTGGCCACGGCGATGACGTTGGCGCCGCGCAGCGGGCGAACGTTCTTGAGGGCGGCCGGAAACACCGGATCGGTCATGGGATGGTCCTCGAGGAGGGAGAGCGGACGGCTTTGTTCTTGGCAGCGGAGGGCTTGGCCGCGTTGCGCGGCGCCTTTTCCTTGCTGGGCATCATGAGGCGGGCGAGCGCGACCGGGTTCAGCGCGGTGAGCCCTTCGGCCACCTTGGAGGAGACGCTGGCGTCGCAGAAGGCCAGCCGCGTGCGCTGCGCGGTGCCGAGCAGGCTGCCCAGCCGGCGCGCCATGTCGAGGCGGGTGACCAGCATGCGCCGCACGCCCAGCGCCTTGAAGGATTGCGCGATGTCGGCGGCCTCCATGGAGTCGAGCCCGGCCGGCAGGACCAGCACGGGCTCGGCCTCGCCGGCGGCGAGAAGCGCCTTCAGGTCGGCCATCTCCTCCTCGTCGAAGGGGTTGCGGCCGGCGGTGTCGACCAGCACCATCTCGATGCCGCGGTTGACCTCGAAGGCGCCGGACAGGGCGTCGGGATCCTCCACCGTCGCCAGCTTGACCTTCAGCAGGCGGGTGAAGGCGGCCAGCTGCTCCATGCCGCCGGCGCGCACCGTGTCGGTGGTGATGACGCCGACCTTGCGCTTCTTGAACACCGCGCGGGCGGCCAGCTTGGCCACGACCAGCGTCTTGCCGCTGCCCGGCGGCCCGACCAGCACCAGCGGCTTGCTGCCGCCGCGCCCGTCGGGCAGCGGGTTGAAGGTGAAGATCGAATCGAGGGCGGCCCCCAGCGCCAGCGTCGGGTCGTCGGTGTCAAGCCCGGCCGCGGCGTCGATGAGCTGCTCGGCGAGCGCCGCCGGGACGCCGTGGCGGTGCAGCGCGTCGGCCACCACCTCGCTGACGTCGATCTCGGGCTCGGCCGGCCGGGACGGCGGCTGGGTCACGCGGGCCTGGGCCATCAGCAGGTCGTCATCCTCCACCGCCGCGGTCACGCGCACCCCGCCGCCCTCCTCCTCGCGCGTGGCGACGATGATCGCGTCGTCACCCAGCGATTGCCGGACCATCCTCATGGCCTCGGACATGGATTTGGCGTGGAAGGACTTCAGCCGCATCGGCGGGCCTCCAGCCGGTCAGGGGGTGGGATCGCGGGGGCCGGCATCAGATCTGCCCCAGGGTTTTGATCTTCGACTTGGGGTGGATCTCGTTCTGCGACATCACCACCGTGGCCGGCCGGAAGCGCTCGACGATGGAGCGCACGAAGGGCCGGATCAGGGGGCTGGTCAACAGGACGGGGGTTTCGCCCATCATGGCGTGTCGCTCGAAGGTTTGCCGGACGGAGGTGATGAACTGCTGCAAGCGGCTTGGCGCCATCGTCAGCTGCCGGTCGTCGCCCTCGCCCACCAGCGATTCCGCGAACGCCTGTTCCCATTCCGGGGACAGGGTGACGAGCGGGATGAATCCCATCTCGTTCACGTTCACGTCGCAGATCTGCCGGGACAGGCGCGAACGCACATGCTCGGTGATCTGCGTGATGCTGCGGGTCTGGCTAGCCGCCTCCGAAACGCCCTCCAGGATGGTGGCAAGATCGCGTACCGAAACGCGTTCCGCAAGGAGGTTCTGCAACACCCGCTGAAGCCCGCCGATGGTGATCTGCGAGGGCACCACGTCGGCGACCAGCTTCTGGTGCTCCTTGTCCAGCTCGTCGAGCAGCTTCTGCGTCTCGGTGAAGGACAGCAGCTCGGGCATGTTGTCCTTGATCAGCTCGGTCAGGTGGGTGGTGATGACGGTCGAGGGATCGACCACCGTGTAGCCCTTGAACAGCGCCTCCTCGCGGTAGCCCGGCTCGATCCAGATGGCTGGCAGGCCGAAGGTGGGCTCCACCGTCTGCTCGCCGGGCAGGCTCATGGCCTCGCCGCGCGGATCCATGACCAGCAGCATGTTGGGCCGGATGTCGCCCCGCCCGGCCTCGATCTCCTTGACGCGGATGATGTAGCTGTTGGGAGGCAGCTGGAGGTTGTCCTGGATGCGCACCGCCGGCATGACGAAGCCCACCTCGCCGGCGATCTGCCGGCGCAGCCCCTTGATCTGGTCGGTCAGGCGGTGGCTGCCGGCCTGCGGCTGGTTGATCAGCGACAGAAGCCCGTAACCCAGCTCCAGCCGGATGAGGTCGATGGCCAGCGCGGTGGAGATGGGCTCGTCGGCCACCGGCGCCGCCGGCCCGCCGCCGGCCGCGCCCATGCCGGCGGCCTCCTCGGCGGCGGCCTGCGCCTCCTCCGCCTCCTTGCGGGCGCGCATCCTGGGCAGGTACCAGGCGGCCCCGCCGACGGCCGCGATCACCGGGATGAAGGGCAGCATGGGCATGCCCGGCATCAGGGCCAGGAGGGTGATGGCCCCGGCCGACAGGGCCAGCGCGCTGGTGTGGGTGGTGAGCTGCCCGACCACCGCCTTGTCGGTGGAGCCGCCGACGCCGGCCTTGGAGACCAGGAAGCCGGCGGAGATGGAAATGACCAGCGCCGGGATCTGCGACACCAGCCCGTCGCCGATGGTCAGCTTGGTGAAGGTGTCGAGCGCGTCCACCACCGGCATGTCGTAGCGCAGGACCGCCAGCGACACGCCGCCGACGATGTTGATGAACATGATGATGAGGCCGGCGACGGCGTCACCCTTCACGAACTTCGAGGCACCGTCCATGGAGCCGAAGAAGGCGCTCTCGTCCTCCAGCTCCTTGCGCTTGGCCCGCGCCGTGGCCTCGTCGATCAGGCCGGCGGAGAGGTCGGCGTCGATGGCCATCTGCTTGCCGGGCATGGCGTCCAGCGTGAAGCGCGCCGCCACCTCGGCGATGCGGCCCGAGCCGGCGGTGATGACCTTGAAGTTCACGATCGTCAGGATCGCGTAGATGATGACGCCGATGATGAAGTCGCCGCCCATCACGAAGCCCGCGAAGGCCTCGATGACGTGGCCGGCCGCCGTGGTCCCCTCGTGCCCGTGGGTCAGGATCAGGCGGGTCGACGCCATGTTCAGCGACAGCCGCAGAAGCGTCGTGATCAGCAGGATCGTCGGGTAGGACGACAGGTCGAGCGGGCGCTCGATGAACAGCACGACCATCAGGATGAGAATCGAGATGGTGACGTTGAGGCCCAGCATCATGTCGAGCATGAGCGGCGGCAGCGGCAGGATCAGGCCGACGACGATCAGCATGATGCCGGCCGCCATCACCACGTCGCCGCGCTTCAGCGACGCCTTGGCGACCCGGAACATGTCGCCGAAGGCGGACAGGTTGCCGCCGCCGCCGGGGTTGCCGTGTTCGGTGAGCGCCATTCCGCCCCGTCCTTCCCTTCAGCGGCTCAGATGGCGGCCCGTTCCTCGGAGCCGGGCGGCGGCACCGCCACGCCATCCTCGTTGTACTGCTTCAGCTTGTTGCGCAGGGTGCGGATGGAGATGCCGAGGATGTTGGCGGCGTGGGTGCGGTTGCCCAGGCAGTGCGACAGCGTGCCGATGATCAGGTCGCGCTCGACCTCAGCCACGGTGCGGCCGACCAGACCCTGCACGACGCTTCCGCCGGCGCCCGGGGTGCCGGCGCCCTGGGCGCCCTGGGCGCCCTGGGCACCGTGGGCGGCGGCGTTCCCCCCCGGTCCCGGCGGGGCGTAGGAGGAGGGCAGGTAGGGGGGCGGCGCGTAGCCGCGCGGGGCCGCCGGAACGGTGCCGGCCGGTCCGGCGAAGGGATTGGCCACCGGGGAGCTGGCCGGGATCGACGCCTGCGCCGAACCCTCGGGAGCCAGGATCTGGCTGGTCAGCATGATGGCGTCGGGGCCGACCACGTCGCCGCGCGAGAGCAGCACCGCGCGGTGCATGGTGTTCTCCAGCTCGCGCACGTTGCCGCGCCAATGGTGGGCCTGAAGCATGGCCATGGCCTCGGGCGACAGGGTCTTGTCGGCGAGCCCGTTGGCCTGCGCGTACTTCTTCAGGAAATGGTCGGCGATGAGGGGGATGTCGGCCGGCCGCTCGCGCAGCGCCGGGATGGCGACGCTGAAGACGTTGAGGCGGAAGTACAGGTCCTCGCGGAAGTTGCCCGCCCGCACCTCGTTCTCCAGGTTGCGGTTGGAGGTGGCGACGAGGCGGACGTTGACCTTGATCGGCTGGGAGGAGCCGATGCGGTCGATCTCCTTCTCCTGGATGGCGCGCAGAAGCTTGGCCTGGAGGCGCGGGTGCATCTCCGACAGCTCGTCGAGCAGCAGCGTGCCGCCGTTGGCTTCCTCGAAGCGGCCGAGACGGCGCGCCACGGCGCCGGTGAAGGCGCCCTTCTCGTGGCCGAACAGCTCCGATTCCAGCAGGTTCTCGGGGATGGCCGCGCAGTTGACGGCGACGAAGGGCTCGGCGGCGCGCCGGCTTTTGCGGTGGATGTAGCGCGCCATCAGCTCCTTGCCGGTGCCGCTCTCGCCGGTGATCATGACCGAGGCGTCGGAGGGCGCCACCTGGTCGGCCATGCGCAGCGTCGCGAGCATGGCCGGATCCTGGCAGACGATGGCGTGGCTTTCCTCGGCCACCGCCTCCAGCACCGCGGCGATCAGCTCGGCGTCGGGCGGCAGGGGGATGTATTCCTTGGCGCCGGCGCGGATCGCCCGCACCGCCGCCGCCGCGTCGGTGCCGATGCCGCAGGCGACCACCGGGATGGTGATGCGCTCCGTCTTCAGGCTCTCGATGAACTGGGCGATGTTGAGCTTGACGTCGATCATCACCAGGTCGGCACCGGCCGCGGCGCGCAAGGCGTTGAGCGCGCCCTCGATGCTGTCGGTGTGGGATACCTTGGCGCCGCGCTGCAAGGCGATCTTGCCGGCGGCGGTGATGTATCCTTCCAACGTTCCAACGATCAGCAGACGCATCGTTTACGCTCCCCTCGAGGATCCCCGGTCGGAGTCCCGGTCGAAGTACTGAATCCGCTTTCCAGGCGGCAGGACGGCGT
>JAEZHQ010000129.1 GCA_023416455.1 Pseudomonadota bacterium
TCCCGCCGGCGACTTTGGCGCGCTCGGCCGTGCCGCCGCCGGGATGGGCGCCATCGAAGCCGGACCGCGCGGCGCCACGGAGCGCGCGCCCGGGGCCGCCGAGGAGTCCGGCGGCGGCGCCTGACGCTGCCGCGTTTCCGCCCGTCCGCAGGGAGTGTCCCAGGGAGTGCCCATGTCGTCGCGTCGCGATCCCGGTGCCTGGATGTGGTCGGAGGCCGTCGAGCTGCTCGACCGCGCCGAACGGTTGCACCGCCAGTTCTTCCGCCCGGCCCCGCCCGGCCCGCGCCGGGCCTGCTGGACCCCGCCCACCGACGTCTACGAGACGGCGGACGCCGTGGTCATCGTGGTGGCGCTCCCCGGAGTCGCCGCCGACCAGTTGGAGGTCGCCATTGAAGACGGCGTCCTGGTCGTGGCGGGCGAGCGCACGCTGCCGCTCGGCCGCGATGGAATCATCCATCGGCTGGAAATACCGCATGGCCGCTTCGAGCGGCGCATCGAGCTGCCGCCCGGCGCCTACCGCATGGGACGGCGGGATCTCGTCGCCGGCTGCCTCGTGCTGGCGCTCGACAAGATGGGTTGAAGGACAGGCGCATGAGCGAGACCGATGCCCGCGGGGCGGCCGCCGGATTGCCGGACGACGTGATCCCGATCATTCCGGTGCGCAACCTCGTGCTGTTTCCGGGGGTGGTGATTCCGGTCACGGTGGGGCGCGCCCGCTCGGTGGCGGCGGCCCAGGAGGCGGCGCGCACCGAGCGGGCGGTTGGCATCGTCCTCCAGCGCGACGAGGCGGTGGAGGAGCCGGGCGGTGCGGCCATGCACCAGGTCGGCACCACGGCGAACATCCTGCGCTACGTGACCACGCCCGACGGCGCGCACCATCTGGTCTGCCAGGGGCAGCGGCGCTTCCGCGTCCTTGACTGGGTGCCCGGCCATCCCTTCCTGGCCGCCCGCGTGGCGATGGTGGAGGAGGCCGAGGCCGACACGCCGGAGGTTCGCGCCCGCTTCATCAACCTGCGCAACGAGGCGGTGGAGGCGCTCCAACTCCTGCCTCAGGCGCCCCAGGAGCTGCTGGCCGCCGTGCAGGCCATCGATTCCCCCGGCGCGCTCGCCGACATGACGGCGAGCTACATGGACCTGAAACCGGCCGAGAAGCAGGAGGTTCTGGAGACCTTCGACCTGCTGGCCCGCCTCGACAAGGTGGGCAGCCTGCTGGCCCAGCGCATCGAGGTGCTGCGCATCTCCCGCGACATCCGCGAGCGCACGCGCGAATCCATGGACGAGCGCCAGCGGGAGTATCTGCTGCGCGAACAGCTCCGCGCCATCCAGAAGGAGTTGGGGGAAGCCGACGAGGGCCGGCAGGCGGAGATCGGCGAACTCCAGGAAGCCATCGCCAAGGCCGGCATGCCCACCGAGGTCCGCGAGCATGCGGAGAAGGAACTGCGCCGGCTGGAGCGCATGCCCGAGGCGGCGGCCGAGCATTCCATGGTGCGCGCCTATCTCGACTGGCTTATCGAGATGCCCTGGAACCGCCTGTCGGAGGGCGCCATCGACATCGCCGAGGCCCGCCGCATCCTGGACGAGGACCATTACGGGCTGGCCAAGGTCAAGCGGCGCATCCTGGAGTTCCTCGCGGTGCGCAAGCTGAACCCGGAGGGGCGCAGCCCGATCCTGTGCTTCGTCGGCCCGCCCGGCGTCGGCAAGACCTCGCTCGGGCAGAGCATCGCCCGGGCCACCGGGCGGGCCTTCGCGCGGGTCTCCCTGGGCGGCGTCCATGACGAGAGCGAGATCCGCGGCCACCGCCGCACCTACGTCGGGGCGCTGCCCGGCACCATCGTCCAGGCCATCCGCCGGGCCGGAACGCGCGACTGCGTGCTGATGCTGGACGAGATGGACAAGCTCGGCCAGGGCTTCCACGGCGATCCCTCGGCCGCCCTCCTGGAGGTGCTGGATCCGGAGCAGAACGCGACCTTCCGCGACCACTATCTCGGCGTGCCCTTCGACCTGTCCAAGGTGATGTTCATCGCCACCGCCAACGTGCTCGACACCATTCCCGGACCCTTGCGGGACCGCATGGAGGTGATCGAGCTGAGCGGCTACACCGAGGACGAGAAGCTGGAGATCGCCCGGCGCTATCTGGTCCGCCGCCAGTTCGCCGCCAACGGCCTGCGGCCCGAGCAGCTGGAGCTTCCCGACGAGACCCTGCGCGCCATCATCCGCGACTACACGCGCGAGGCCGGCAACCGCAATCTGGAGCGGCTGATCGGCGCCGTCTGCCGCCACGTCGCCATGCGCATCGCCGAGGGGCGCGACGGCGGGCCGCCGCCGCACTGGCGCATCACCCCGGACGCCCTCAGGGAGATCCTGGGGGCGCCCCGTTTCGAGAACGACGTGGCGATGCGCACCAGCGTGCCGGGTGTGGCCACCGGCCTCGCCTGGACCCCGGTCGGCGGGGACATCCTGTTCATCGAGGCGACCCGCTTCGCCGGCACCGGGCGCCTGATCCTGACCGGCCAGCTCGGCGACGTGATGAAGGAGAGCGCGCAGACTGCGCTCAGCCTCGTCAAGACGCGGGTGCGGGACCTCGGCCTCGATCCCGAGGGCCTGGACAAGTCCGACATCCACATCCACGTCCCGGCCGGCGCCATCCCCAAGGATGGGCCGTCCGCCGGCGTCGCCATCTTCACGGCGCTGGTGTCGCTTCTGTCGGGCCGCTGCATCCGCTCCGACACGGCGATGACCGGCGAGATCAGCCTGCGCGGCCTCGTCCTGCCGGTCGGCGGCATCCGCGAGAAGGTGGTGGCGGCCCAGCGCGCCGGCTTGGCGACGGTGATGCTGCCCGCACGCAACCGCAAGGACTTCGACGACATTCCCGCCGCCGCCCGCGAGAAGCTGCACTTCGTCTGGCTGGAGCGCGCCGACGACGCCGTGCGCGCGGCCCTGGTCGGGGGGACGGCGGACGGCGGCGCCCAGCGCAAGGCCGGCTGAAGCCGGCCGGCCTTCGGAGGTGACGGGGCGCTCCCCCGTCCCGGCGCCGGAAGCGATTTGAAGCGTGAATCCGCTCGCAAACCAAAGGTCCGGAGCGGCGTGCGTTTCAGGCTGGATGCAGGCCGCTCTAGACGATCCGCACCGGTGGAAATGGGTGGGTCTCGCGGGTGGGGGCCATGCGGCGGTCATAGGCGTTGGAATGGCGCAGGCAGGTGCGCCGGTAGAGGGCGGTCAGCGCCGCCGCCCGCGCGTCGTCGCCGCGGCGGCGGGCGTCGCCCAGCGCATCCCAGACCATCTGGCGCAGGGCGGCGTTGCCCCACGGCTCGCTCATCATGGCCGCACCACGGATGGACGCTTCGTCGGCGGTCAGATGCTCGTGCTGGGCGATGACCGCGATCTCGTCCTCGTCGAGGACGCAGTCGGTCGGCGGACTCACATCCGGGAGCGGCATGGCGCGTTTCCTCCATGGGTGATCGGCGCGCCGGCCCGGCCCGGTCGCATCCTGTGGCCGCCGGCCTTCCTGATAAGAACGTAACAAATGCCGTCCGTTCCCTGCAATGAAACGAACGTCCTGGCCGCAACGCCTATGCCTGTGGCACGGACGCAGCAAGCCGCCATGGCCCTTCCCTTGTCCCCAGGGGGGGCGGCACGCCACATAGGGGGCACGCCCGATCCGATCGTGCACAGGAGTGAGACTCCCATGAATCCCGAGGAACGCACCCTCCTTTCCGACCTCTTCCGGCATCTGCGCGACGCCGAATCCCAGCCGCGCGACGCCGAGGCCGAGCGCTTCATCCAGGAGATGCTGCAAGGCCAGCCGGCCGCCCCCTATTACATGGCGCAGGCGGTCCTGGTGCAGCAGCAGGCGCTCGCCGGCGCCCAGAAGCGCATCGAGGAGCTGGAGCGCCAGGTGAAGGAGGCGCAGTCCCGCGCCCAGCCCGCCGGCGGGGGTGGCAGCTTCCTGTCCAACGCCCTCGGCCGCGGTGGTCCCTGGGGCGGCGGCGAGCCGGTCCGCTCACCCGCGCCGGCCGTGGCGCCGGACCCCGCACGCTCCCCCGCACCTCCGGTTCGAGGCACCTGGGGGGCGCCGCCGCCGCCGGCCGGCGGCTACGCCCGTCCCGGCCAGGGCCAGCCCGGCTTTGGCGGGCCAGGCTTCGGCCCTCAGGCGCAGGCGTCCGGCGGCGGCTTCCTGAGGGGGGCTGCCCAGACGGCAGCGGGGGTGGCCGGCGGCATGATCGCCGCGAGCGCCATCTCCTCCATGTTCAGCCATTCGCCCGGTCCCTTCGGGGGCGCCGGGGCGGCCGATGCCGCCCACCAAGCCCCCGACCAGGGCTTTGCTGCCCCGGCGCCGGAGATGCAGACCGTCGATTATCAGTCCGACGACCCCGGCTTCGACGACCCCGGCTTCGACGACTCTGGGTCCGACGACCCTGGCTTTGACGACCCTGGCTCCGACGGCGGCGACGAAGGCTGGATCTGATCCCGGCCCGGTGACCGTCCGCACGGCTGCGCCGGCCGGAGCGCCGTTGGACGGACGCCATCCGCGCCGCCGGGTCCGGGACTGACCGATCTGGCC
The DNA here is from genome assembly GCA_023416455.1 of Pseudomonadota bacterium. Lineage (GTDB taxonomy): Bacteria > Pseudomonadota > Alphaproteobacteria > Azospirillales > Azospirillaceae > Azospirillum. The sequence continues at coordinate 4,562 of JAEZHQ010000129.1, forward strand.
GCCGGCGGCGCCGCGCGCATTGACCTTGCTCAGTGCGCGCGGCGCGCTGCCCTGGCAGGCTGGTTCCGTCGTCGGAGCGAGAAGGAGGGGTCCCCCGCATGAAGATCGCCGTCGCCACCCAGGATTTCCGTACGATTGCCACCCACGGCGGCCGCGCCCGCCGCTTTCTGGTGTTCGAGGCCGAGGCCGGCCGCGACCCCGTCCTGGCGGGGCGCATCGAGTTGGGCGAGGATGAGGTTCTGCATCACGCCGGCGACGGCCGTCCGCACCCCATCGACGCGGTGCGCGTGGTCATCGCCGGCAGTTCCGGCCAGGGCTTCCTCAACCACATGCGCCGACGCGGCATCGAGCCGGTGACCACCCTGGAGACCGATCCCGTCCAGGCGATCCGCGACCATCTCGCCGGTACCGTCAAGCCCGCCCCACCGCCGGACCATCCCCACGACCACCACGACTCCCACCACGATTCGGGCCACGACTCCCACCACGATTCGGGCCACGACTCCGGCCATGGCCACCGGCGCGACGGCGTGCGCGGCCCTACACCGGGAAGCTGACGCTGGCGGTGGTGCCGGCGGCGTCGCTGTCGGTGGACAGCGTGTCGCCGAGCTGGGAGGCGAGCGCTTCGGCCAGCATCAGCCCGTCCTCCGCGGTGGTGTCGAAGCCGGCGGGCAGGGGCCGGCCGTTGTCCTCGACCGTCAGGCGGGCGCGCCCGTTGGCCTCCTGCGTGACGGCAACGCGGATCCAGCCCTGTTCGGGATAGGCGTGATGCAGGCTGCTGGTCAGCAGCTCGGCCGTGATCAGGCCGAGCGGCATCGCCTCGTAGAGGCCGATCTGGATGGGGTCGGAGGTCACTTCGATGGGGATGTTGGCGAGGCCGCCCGGGGTGCCGTGCCGCACCGCCTCGGCCAGCGCCTCCACGTAGCGGTGCAGGTCGATGTGCGTGCCCGATCCCGATTCATGGAGCTGGCGGTAGAGGATGGCCAGAGCCTCGATGCGGACCAACGTCTGCTCGTAGGCGGCACGCGCGTCGGGATCGCGGATGCGGCCGGCCTGAAGCTTCAGCAGGCTGATCACCAGCTGGAGGCTGTTCTTGGCGCGATGCTGCAACTCGCGCAGTTCGGACTCCAGTTCCCGGATGCGGACGGTGAGCGGATCCTCCGTCCTGTCCGGACCGGAGGCGGGGCGATCCGGTGGCAGGGCGACCGGCAGGATCCGGGGGGGCATCGGCATTACGTGGATCTCGGCTGAGGCATGGCGGTTTCCCTCCAGGTCGTGAACAATTTATGCGCTCCAACACGGACCCGAGTTGGTTCTGAGGAAGTACCTCGGGGCGCATAGTTCCATCGTCAAGGGGGCGTCCCACGGCTGTGGCCGACGGCCCCGCGGCCCGGCGCATCCCCCTCGTCCGGGGAGTGCCCGGACAAGTGTGGGACCTGTCCGAAAAGGCGTTTGCGGATCGCCGGCGGCATGGCATGAGTGGCGCCATGCGCAGGCGACCGAACGTCCTTCCCATCCTGTTCCTTCTGGCCCTGGCGGGCGGTTGCGCGGCGGCGGCCGTCGGCAATGCCGACGGTCGGGCGCCGGACTCGCGGCCTGTCGCCCTCCACGAGGGGACGGCCGACCCCGTCCCGCTCGGCGCCCTGCGCCCGCTCGGTGCCCTCGAACTGCCCGACGGCGCCGGTGTCGGCGGGCTGTCGGGCCTGTGGGTGAGCCCGGAGGGCGACCGCTTCGTGGCGGTCAGCGACAACGGGCGGTCGGTGACCGGCCACCTCGCCTACGACTCCGTGGGCCGCCTCGCCGCGGCGGGCGGCTACGCCGTGCGGGAGCTGCCGCTCGACGACGGCAAGGGGCAGCAGGGACGGCGCAACGATTCCGAGGAGCTGGCCCGGCTGCCGGACGGCGGCTGGCTGGTCTCCTTCGAGCGCAACCACCGCATCCTCCGCTACCGCTCCGCCGACCGCCCGATGGGGGCGCCGCAACGCCTGCCCACCCCGCCGGGGCTGGAGGACGCGCCGCCCAACGCCGGGGTCGAGGCGCTGGCGGTCCTCGCCGACGGCCGTCTGCTTGCCATCGAGGAAGGCGACGACAGCGCCGCGCCGGAGCGCCGCGCCTGGATCGCCAAGGGTACCCCGGCGACGCGCGGCGACTGGCAGCCGCTGACCTACCGCGCGGCCCCGCGCTTCCGCCCGGTGGGAGCGGCGGCACTGCCCGATGGCGGTGCGCTGGTGCTGGAACGCCGGGTCTCGCTGCTGGGCGGCTGGGCGTCGCGGATCGTCCACGCCCGGCCCGACTCCTTTCGTCCCGGCGCCACCATCGACGGGGTCGAGCTGGCACGGCTGGAGCCGCCGCTTCTGACCGACAATTTCGAGGCGATCGCCGTGCGGCCCGGCCGCGACGGCGATCTGCTGGTCTACATCCTGTCCGACGACAACCGCAGCGTGCTCCAGCGGACTTATCTGGCGATGTTCGCGCTGCCGGCCGACGCCCTGCAGCCGGCGCTGGCGCGGCGCTGATCCGGCGCGCCGGCGCCGTGCCGGACAATGCCCGAGGCGCCTGATGTGGCTGCCATCCAGCGCCTCGGGTTCATTTGGCTTCGCGCCCATAGGGGTGTCCATGCGGGCGCGCCGCCGCGGTCGCAGACGGATATAGGAGCGTGATACCGGGGCCGGCCGTCAGGACGTTCCGGCCCTGCTGTCAGACGCTCTCGTAGAGGCCGTTCGACCCCTGGTTCGAATCGCCGCCGCCGGTGTTGACCGCCGGCTCGCGGTGGTGGTGGATGCGCGCGATGCTGGGCATCAGATCCATAAGCTCGATGAAGTTGTCGGCCTGGCGGCGCAGCTCGTCCGCGACCATGGGGGGCGCCGAGCGCACCGTGCTGATGACGCTGACGCGCACGCCTTTGCGCTGCACCGCGTCGACCAGCCGGCGGAAGTCGCCGTCGCCCGAGAACAGCAGGATGTGGTCCACACGCTCGGCCATCTCCATCACGTCGATGGCCAGCTCGATGTCCATGTTGCCCTTGATCTTCCGGCGGCCGGAGGCGTCGGTGAACTCCTTGGTCGGCTTGGTCACCATGGTGTAGCCGTTGTAGTCCAGCCAGTCGACCAGCGGGCGGATCGGCGAGTATTCCTGGTCCTCGACCAGCGCTGTGTAGTAGAAGGCGCGGATCAAGCGCCCCTCGGAGGCAAATCCGTCGCGAAGGCGCCGATAATCAATATCAAAGCCAAGGGCGCGCGCCGCTGCATAGAGGTTTGCGCCGTCGATGAACATCGCAATGCGCTCTTCCTTATAAAACAATTTTGTAACTTCTTTTGGCAACGTGGTGTTGCGTTCCAATGTCGTATTCCTTCTACGGGGTTCGTGCAATATGAGCAACGCGCGCGAAATTGCAGGGCGCCTGCCTAGAAACTAGGGATTCGCCAGGCCCGCAGCAAGGGGGCGGCCGCGTCCCTGGCGGTACGGGCGGAGTAAGGCCGGCGGGCCGATTCCGCCGGCCTAAGCGCTTGCGCCGGTGGCGGTGCATCAATATATTCAAATGCCCTCGCAGATCCCGGAGTTGGTTTGGCATGGCCCGCGTTACCGTCGAAGATTGCGTCCTCAAGGTTCCGAACCGGTTCGAGCTGGTGATGATGGCGGCCCAGCGCGCGCGCGAAGTCGCGTCCGGAGCGCCGCTGTCGATCGACCGCGACAACGACAAGAATCCCGTGGTCGCCCTGCGCGAGATCGCGGACGAGACGGTGTCGCTCGATCACCTGAAGAACTCCCTGATCAAGGGCCACCAGAAGCACGTCGAGCCGGACGAGCCCGAGGAGGAGATCGTCGAGCTGATGGCCGGCGAGCACGACTGGGCCGCGCGCAGCGACAACTCCCTGGAGGACGATGAGGCGCTGGGCGAAGGCGAGGAGGTGGGTGAGGGGGAGGATCTGCTGTCCGACATGGATGGCGACGCTCCCTTCGGCGCCGTGGAGGACGACATCGTCGGGCGCGATGCCGACGGGGACATCTGACACTGACCCTCCGCGGGGGTTTTGGGGGGCCGCAAGGCCCCCTTCTCGTCTACACAACAACAAGGCGCTTGCCGCGCCGGGTCGGGTGGCATGATCCGGCAATATGAACTTGTGGAACGGGTCCGGGCCTACGATCCGTCGGCCGACGAGGATCTGCTCAACCGCGCCTACGTCTTCTCCATGAAGGCGCACGGCTCGCAGACCCGCGCCTCGGGCGATCCCTACTTCCTCCACCCGCTGGAGGTCGCGGGCATCCTCACCCAGCTGAAGCTGGACGCCGGAACCATCGCGACCGCGCTGCTGCACGACACCGTCGAGGACACGGTGGCGACGCTGGAGGACATCGAGCGGCTCTTCGGCAAGGAGATCGCGCGGCTGGTCGACGGCGTGACCAAGCTGTCGCGGTTGGAGCTGCACAGCGAGCAGGCCAAGCAGGCCGAGAACTTCCGCAAGCTGGTTCTGGCCATGTCGGAGGACATCCGCGTCCTCCTGGTCAAGCTGGCCGACCGGCTGCACAACATGCGCACGCTGTTCCACCTGAAGAACCCGGACAAGCGCAAGCGCATCGCCCGCGAGACCATCGAGATCTACTCGCCCCTGGCCGAGCGCATCGGCATGCACCAGGTCAAGGACGAGCTGGAGGATCTGGCCTTCGCGGAACTCAACCCCGACGCCCGCGACAGCATCCTGGCCCAGCTTTCCCGCCTGCGCTCGGAAGGGGAGAACCGCGTCCAGCGCATCATCGACGAGCTGCGCGAGACCCTGGAGGTCGAGGGACTGGCGAACGTCACCGTCACCGGCCGCGAGAAGACCGCCTATTCCATCTGGCGCAAGCTCCAGCGCAAGAACGTCAGCTTCGAGCAGCTGTCCGACATCATGGCCTTCCGGATCACGGTCGACAGCGTGCCGGAATGCTATCAGGCGCTGGGCATCATCCACGCCAACTATCCGGTCGTGCCGGGCCGCTTCAAGGACTACATCTCCACGCCCAAGCCGAACGGCTACCGCTCCCTGCACACCGGCGTGATCGGCCCCGAGCGCAACCGCATCGAGGTGCAGATCCGCACCGCCGACATGCACGCCATCGCCGAGCTGGGCGTGGCCGCCCATTGGGCCTACAAGCAGGGCCAGCCGCGCACCGAGGCGCGGGAGTACCGCTGGCTGCGCGAGCTTCTGGACATACTGGAGCACGCCCAGAAGCCCGAGGAGTTCCTGGAGCACACCAAGCTGGAGCTGTTCCAGGACCAGGTGTTCTGCTTCACCCCCAAGGGCGACCTGATCGCGCTGCCGCGCGGGGCGACCCCGGTGGACTTCGCCTACGCCGTCCATTCCGAGGTCGGCGACCATTGCGTCGGCGCCAAGATCAACGGCCGCATGCTGCCGCTGCGCACCCAGCTCCAGAACGGCGACCAGGTCGACATCATCACCTCCAAGGCGCAGAGCCCGGTGCCGGGCTGGGAGCGCTTCGTCGTCACCGGAAAGGCGCGGGCGCGCATCCGCAAGTTCCTGCGCACCCAGCAGCGCGCCCAGTACATCGAGCTTGGCCGCGCCATCCTCCAGCGCCAGTTCAAGGCGGAGGGCTACGAGTTCTCCGAGAAGGCGCTGGACGGCGTCGTCAAGATCTTCCAGCAGCCGGGTGCCGACGATCTTCTGGCCAGCGTCGGTTCCGGCCTGCATTCGGGGCGGGAGGTCTTCCACGCCGTCTTCCCCGGCCACAAGCCGCATCAAACGGCCAAGGACGGCGAGGACAAGACCGTCGTCCCGCTGCCCAAGCCCAAGCCCAGGCACAAGGGCAAGGACGCGCCGCTGCCCATCAAGGGACTGATTCCCGGCATGGCCGTCCATTACGCCCGCTGCTGCCACCCCCTGCCGGGCGACCGCATCGTCGGCATCGTCACCACCGGCAAGGGCGTCACCATCCACACCATCGACTGCGAGACGCTGGAAAGCTTCCACGAATCGCCCGAACGCTGGATCGACGTCGCCTGGGACGTCGGGCCCGACAATCCCGAGGAGCATGTCGGCCGCATCACGCTGGTGGTGGCCAACGAACCGGGCTCGCTCGGCACCCTGTCCACGGTGATCGGCAAGAACGGCGGCAACATCACCAACCTGAAGATCACCAGCCGCAACACCGACTTCTTCGAGCTGCTGATCGACATCGACGTGAAGGACGCCAAGCACCTGACCAACATCATGGCGGCCCTGCGCGCCACCCCGGCCATCAACTCCGTGGACCGCGCCCGCGGGCGGTGAGCGCAGTTCGGAAATCCTGCTTGGGCCATGAAGGGCCGAAGCATCATCGGAAGGCCCCCCTATGCCGGAAGCGAACCCCGCCGAGCCGACCGTCTTCAGCCGCCTGATCGCCGGCGCGCTGCCCTGCGCCCGGGTCTACGAAGACGAGGAGACCTTCGCCTTCATGGACGCGGGCCAGGTCAATCCCGGCCATGTCCTGGTCGCGCTGAAGCGGCCGGCCCCGACCATCCTCGACGTCACCGAGGCGGAGGCGGCGGCCCTCTTCCGGACCGTCCACAAGGTCGCCCGCGCCGTGCAGGCGGCCTTCGCGCCGGAGGGGATCACCATCCTCCAGGCCAACCGGCCGGCCGGCTGGCAGACGGTTCCGCACATCCACGTGCATGTGGTGCCCCGCCACCGGGGCGACGCCGCCGACCTGGTGTGGCCGCGCAGCAACCCGCCGCTGGAGGCGCTGCGGGCGCTGGCGGCGCGGATCGTGGTCGAATGACGGCGTGACGGGACGCCGTACCGCCGCTATATAGACGGGAACCCGTCCCCGCCCGCGTCCGGCGCGCGGGGGCGGGAGCCCGGAGTTTTTGGCCCATGCCCCGTCACCTGCGCCTCGGCGTGAACATCGACCACGTGGCGACCGTCCGCAACGCGCGGGGCGGCAGCCACCCCGATCCCGTGCGGGCGGCGGCGCTGGCCGCGGCGGCGGGGGCCGACGGCATCACCGCCCATCTGCGCGAGGACCGGCGCCACATCGTCGATTCCGACATCGAGCGGCTGCGCGCGGAGAACGTCCTGCCGCTGAATTTCGAGATGGCCGCGACCGGGGAGATGCTGGCCGTCGCGCTGCGCCACCGCCCGCACGCCGCCTGCCTGGTCCCGGAAAAGCGCACGGAGGTGACGACCGAGGGGGGGCTCGACGCCGCCGGCCAGGCCGCCTCGCTCGGCCGCTTCGTGGACGCGCTGGGGGCGGCCGGGGTGCGTGTCTCTCTCTTCGTCGATCCCGAGCCGGCGCAGCTCGACGCCGCCAGGGCGCTCGGCGCCCCGGTGGTCGAGCTTCACACCGGCGCCTATTGCGATGCCCCCGCCGGCCCCCGGCGCGACGCCGAGCTGGCGCGCATCGTCCGCGCCGCCGCCCACGCCGAGGCCATCGGGCTGGAATGCCACGCCGGCCATGGGCTGAACTATGAGACGGTGGGGGCGGTCGCCGCCATCCCGACGGTCGTCGAGCTGAACATCGGCCACTTCCTGATGGGCGAGGCGATCTTCGTCGGGCTCGACGCGGCCATCCGGCGCATGCGCGCGCTGATGGACGCGGCGCGCGCGGGCCGCCCGGCAGGGCGGCCCACGCCATGATCCTCGGCATCGGCAACGATCTGGTCGACATCCGCCGCATCGAACAGTCGCTGGAGCGCTTCGGCGAGCGCTTCATCGCCCGCGTCTTCACCGACGCGGAGCGCGCCAAGTCGGAGCGCCGGGCCGGGTCGGCCGGCCGCCACAGCGCGCGGGCGGCCAGCTACGCCAAGCGCTTCGCCGCCAAGGAAGCCTGCTCCAAGGCGCTCGGCACCGGCTTCCGCGACGGCGTGTTCTGGCGCGACATGGGGGTGGTGAACCTGACGTCCGGCCAGCCCACCATGAAGCTCTCCGGCGGGGCGCTGGAGCGGCTGGCGGCGATCACCCCGCCGGGCATGCAGGCGCGCATCCACGTCACGCTCACCGACGAATACCCGATGGCGGAAGCCTTCGTCATCATCAGCGCCGAGCCGGCCCCCACCCCTCTCACCAGCTCCACGGCATCACCCGCATGACCCTGAACAAGCAGACGGCCCTGGCCGACAAGTCCAAAGAGGCCGGCGGCTTCGCCGAGACGGTGAAGACGGTCTTCTACGCGGTGATCATCGCCTTCGGCGTGCGCACCTTCGCTTTCGAGCCCTTCAACATCCCGTCGGGGTCGATGATCCCGACCCTGCTGATCGGCGACTACCTGTTCGTGTCCAAGTACTCCTACGGCTACAGCAAGCACACGGTGGCCTTCGGCTTCCCCCTGTTCGAGGGGCGCATCCTGGGCGAGGTGCCGGAGCGCGGCGACGTCGCCGTGTTCAAGCTGCCGCGGGACAACAAGACCGACTACATCAAGCGTGTGGTCGGCCTGCCCGGCGACAAGGTGCAGATGGTCAACGGCGTCCTGGTCATCAACGACCAGCCGGTCAAGCGCGAGCGCATCGAGGACTACGTGACCCGCGACGCGCTGGGGCGCGAGGTCCGCGTCGCCCAGTTCATCGAGACGCTGCCCGGGGGCCGCAGCCACCGCATCATCGAGGAGACCGACAACGGTCCCCTCGACAACACCGTCGCCTTCCGGGTGCCGCCCGGCCATGTCTTCATGATGGGCGACAACCGCGACAACTCGCTGGACAGCCGCGTCCCCGCGCAGGTGGGGTACGTCCCCCTGGAGAACCTGGTCGGCCGCGCCGAATTCCTGTTCTTCTCGCTGGAGGATGGCACGCGCTTCTTCGAGGTGTGGCGCTGGCCGTTCGATCTGCGCTTCAGCCGCCTGTTCACGGGCGTGAAGTGAGGGTGGGGAGAGACGCGGTGCAGCCCGATTCCACGGGGGACGCCGGGGAGCCTGTGGGCGAGGCCGGGCCGGAGCCGGTGGCGGCCGACCTCGCGGAGCTTGCCGCAACGCTCGGCCATGCCTTCGCCGATCCGCAGCGGCTGGCCGACGCCGTGACCCACCCGAGCCTGATGGGGCTGGAGCGCGCCGTCCGCGGCGGCGGCCGGCCCGGCCAGGGGCCTGGCCTGGCCTACGAGCGGCTGGAGTTCCTGGGCGACCGGGTGCTCGGCCTGGTCATCGCCGAATGGCTGCTGGAGCGCTTCCCGGCCGAGCGCGAGGGGGCGCTGGCCAAGCGCCACGCCGCGCTGGTCCGGCGCGAGGCGCTGGGCCGGGTGGCCGATTCCATCAGGCTCGGGCGCTATCTGCGCCTGTCGCCGGCCGAGGCCCAGGGCGGCGGACGCAGCAACCGGACCATCCTGGGCGACGCCTGCGAGGCGGTGATCGGGGCGCTCTATCTCGACGGGGGCATGGCGGTGGCGCGGCGCTTCATCCGCGACGCCTGGACCGCCCAGATCGAGCGGCCGCAGCCGCCGCCCCTCGACGCGAAGACGGCGTTGCAGGAATGGGCGCAGGGCCGCGGCCTGCCGCTGCCCGTCTACGAGCTGGTCGAGCAGAGCGGGCCGGCGCACGAGCCGCTGTTCCGCGTGGCCGTGCGCGTCCAGGGCATGGAGCCGGTGACCGGCTGCGGCCCGTCCAAGCGCGTCGCGGAGAAACAGGCGGCCAGCGCGTTGCTGGGCCAGGTGGGAGTGCAGGTCGATGACTGACGATCGCGACGGGTTCGACGGTGCCGGGGACGGCGCGGTGGACGGGCCGGTGGACGGGGGTGGCATGCCGGAGAACCCGCGCTGCGGCTTCGTGGCTCTGGTGGGCGCGCCCAACGCCGGCAAGTCGACCCTGCTGAACGCCGTGATCGGCGCCAAGGTGTCGATCGTCAGCGCCAAGGTGCAGACGACGCGCACCCGGGTGCTCGGCATCACCATCGCCGGCGACAGCCAGCTCATCTTCGTGGACACCCCCGGCATCTTCAAGCCCAAGCGCCGCCTCGACCGCGCCATGGTGGCCGCGGCCTGGCAGGGGGCGGAGGACGCCGACATCGTCGGCGTGCTGTTCGACGCCTCGCGCCGCGGCATCGACGACGACACCCGCGGTATCGTCGCCCGGCTGAAGGAGCAGGGGCGCCCGGCCATCCTCATCCTGAACAAGATCGACCTGGTGAAGCGCGAGGTGCTGCTCGGCCTGGCCGACGCCTTCAACCGCGAGGGCGTCTTCACCGACATCTTCATGGTCTCGGCCGCCACCGGCGACGGGGTGGCGCATCTGCGCGACTTCCTGGCCGGCCGGGTGCCGGAGGGGCCGTGGCATTTTCCGGAGGACCAGATCTCCGACATGCCCATGCGCCTGCTGGCCGCGGAGATCACGCGCGAGAAGCTGTTCCACCAGCTCCACCAGGAACTGCCCTACGCCGCCACCGTCGAGACCGAGGTGTGGGAGGAGTTCGAGAACGGCTCGGTCAAGATCACCCAGGTGGTCTTCGTCCAGCGCGAGAGCCAGAAGGCGATCGTGCTCGGCAAGGGCGGAGCCCGCATCAAGGCCCTGGGGCAGGCCGCCCGGACCGAGCTGGAGGCGATGCTGGAGCGCCGTGTCCATCTGATCCTGTTCGTCAAGGTCCGCGAGGGCTGGATCGACGATCCCGAGCGCTATCAGGCGTGGGGCCTGGATTTCGGGGCTTCCTGAGCGTCCGGAGGAACCGCGGGGGAAACCCCGGCCGGCAGGGCAGGACGCCCGTGGCGCAGGCGGGGGTCTCCCGGCGGCGGGCGGGGGTCCCCATATGAGGGGCCTCCGCCACCTCCACCGAGCGTCCGACTTGCGGCTTCCCATCTTCAACGACCTGTTCGATGCCGGTTCCCGCTTCCTGGGGCAGGCCGGCGATCTGGTGACCGGCGGCATCCTGGAGCGCGACCTGCGGCTCGGCGTCACCGGCCTGCGCCGCGCCGGCAAGACCGTCTTCGTGACGGCGCTGGTGGACAACCTGCTGAAGGCGGGGCGTCTTCCCTTTCTCGACGTGGTGTCGTCGGGGCGCTTCCAGGCGGCGCGGCTGCGGCCCCAGCCCGACCCCGAGGTGCCGCGCTTCGACGTGGAGCGCCACATGGCCGCCCTCACCGCCCCGGAGCCGCACTGGCCAGAGCCGACGCGCGGCATCGGCCAGCTGCGGCTGGCGCTGCGCTACCGGCCCAACGCGGTCCTCAAGCGCACCCTCCAGCCGGTGGCGACGCTGAACCTCGACATCGTCGATTATCCGGGCGAGTGGCTGCTCGATCTGCCGCTGCTGCGCCAGTCCTTCGCGGAGTGGAGCGCGCTGACGCTGGAGCTTGCGGTGCGGCCGCCGCGCGACGCCCTGTCCCAGTCCTGGCGCGGCTGGCTCGCCACCGTCGATCCCGCCGCCCCGGCGGAGGAGGAGGAGGCCCGGCGCGGCGCCGGCCTCTACACCGATTACCTGCACGCCTGCCGCCGCTCGGAGAATCTGCTGAGCCTGATCCAGCCCGGCCGCTTCGTCGAGCCCGGCGACCTGGAGAACGCGCCCCTGCTGACCTTCTGCCCGCTGCCCGGCGAGCGGCGCGGGCGCGGCAGCCTGTGGGCGCTGATGGAGGAGCGCTACGAAGCCTACAAGAGCAACGTGGTGCGCCGGTTCTTCTCGGACCATTTCGCCCGGCTCGATCGCCAGATCGTGCTGATCGACGTGCTGGGGGCGCTCAACTCCGGCCCGGCCGGCATGGCCGACATGAAGCGCGCGCTGGAGTTGAGCCTGGAGCCCTTCCGCCACGGCAGCGCCGGCTGGCTCGACTGGCTGTTCGGGACCCGGATCGACCGCGTGCTGTTCGCCGCCACCAAGGCCGACCACGTCGCCTCCCACCAGCACAACAGCCTGCGCCAGCTCCTCGACCGGCTCGTCGCCGACGCCCGCTCGGCCATCCGCTTCGAAGGGGCGGCGGTCGACACCATGGCCATCGCCGCCCTGAAATGCACCGAGACGGTGGTCGGCGAGCATGAGGGGCGGTCGCTGCGCTGCGTGCGCGGCGTCCCCATCGGGCGCGACCGGCCGACCGTCCTGTACCCCGGCGAAATTCCCGAGAACGCCGACTTCCCGCCGGGGCGCGAGCGCCCCTACAGCTTCCTGTCCTTCCGGCCGCCCGACGGGCTGGCCCACGAGACCCGCGGCCTGCCGCACATCCGTCTGGACCAGGCGTTGCAATTCCTTCTGGGAGACCATCTGGAATGACCGGGCGCGCCCGCGAGGCGGAGGGCTGGGTTCCGCCCATGGAGCTGGATCCGGAGCGGGCGACGGCGCTGCCCGCGGCGGAGGAGGAGGCCATTCTCGCCGGCACCGCCGGGGCCGGGGCCGACCGCCTGCCCGCCGAGCCGGCCGGGGAACGTCCGCGCTTTCGCGTCGGGCGCTGGCTGGCCGGTGCCATCGCCGCGCTGGTCCTGGTGGCGCTGGGCTTCGACACCGCCGATCTGCTCGGCCGCGCCTTCGCCACCAGCGCCGCCCTGGGCGTGCTGGTCGCCGCGCTGGTGGCGGTGGCCGGTGCGGCGGCGCTGCTTCTCCTGCTGGGCGAGCTGCGCTCCCTGCGCCGCCTGCGGCGGATCGAGGCCCTGCGCGGCGAGGCCGGACGGCTGTCCGCCGAGGCCACCGGCGGGGCTGCCGCGCCGGGGGAGGCCGACCGTTTCGCCGGCGCCCTGACCCGCCTCTACGAGGGGCGCCCGGACCTGGCGCCGGCGCTTGAGCGCGTCCGCGACCACGTCACCGACGCGCACGACGACGCCGAGATCCTGCGGCTGCTCGACCGCGAGGTGCTGGCTCCGCTCGACCGGCGGGCCTACCAGATGGTCCTGCGCGCCGCCCGCGACACCGCCGTGGCCACCGCGCTGAGCCCGGCCGCCATCCTGGACTTCGCCGTGGTGCTGTGGCGGAACCTGAAGCTGGTGCGGGAGATCGCGGCGGCCTACGGTGCGCGGCCCGGCTATGTGGGCTCGCTCAAGCTGCTGCGGCGGATGCTCGCCAACATCGCCGTCGCCGGGGTGGCGGAGAGCGCGCACCATGTGGCGGTGGAGGCGCTGGGCGGTTCGCTGGCCGCCGCCGTTTCGACCCGCATGGGGCAGGGGGTGATCAACGGTCTCCTGACCGCGCGTGTCGGCATCACCGCCATGCACCTGTGCCGCCCGATCGCCTTCGGCCCGGCCAACCGGCCGAGCCTCGGCCGGATCCGGCGGGAGCTGCTGTCCCTGCCCAAGGAGGTGCTGTAGGCGGGCGGGTGCGTTCACCGCGGCCCTGCGCCCATCCACGGTCCGGGCCGCGGGCGGCCCGTGCTCAGTCGAGCATCGGCAGCCCGGTCTCGATGCGCACCAGCGCCGACAGAAGCGGGGCGCCGATGTCACGGCGGACGAAGTTGCTGGCGCGCTCGGCGGCGTTGATCGAGCCCTGGAAGGTCCGGCGCCATCGGTCGTCGCCGTACATCACCTTCTCCGCCTTGGCCTTCTGGGCGAGCAGGGCGGGGCGCCGCCCGGCGGCCTCGTCGACCAGCTTGTCGAGGCGCCGCATCAGGTCGGCGGCGCCGTTGGAATCGCCGCGCTTTTGCGCCGCCTCGATCAGCTCGGCGAAGGACTCGCCGCGGATGTCCATATCCTGGATCTGCTCGGCGTAGGCCAGCGCCACCGCGGACTCGTTGCGCAGCGCCAGCCGGCCCAGCACCGCCGGGATGGTCCAGGGATTCTCGTCCTGCACGGTGCGCAGCAGCCCCAGCGCCAGATTGCTGTCGCCCAGCTCCGCCGCCGCCACGGCCAGCTCCGGCGGGCAGCAGTCGCCGCGGGTCTCGCGGAATTTGGAGAACTGCGTCTCCACGCTGTTGAGGAACAGGGTGCGCGCGGTGCTTTCCTTGCCGGCCCGCAACAGGGTCTGGGCCACCAGCCCCAGCTCCCACGAGCAGCCGCGGGCGGCGGCGTAGGCCTTGGCCTCGTCGGCGAGCTGGGCGGTCAGGGCGTTGTCGCCCCGCCAGGAGGCCGCCTTGGCGATGTCGGCCAGGTTGTAGAGGCGCGTCGAGCAGTCGGGGATCTGCCGGGTGACCTCCAGCGCCAGCGACGTCTGCCCCATCAGCGCCAGGGCGCGGGCGACGAACAGATCCTGCCCGGTCCCGTCGGTGGCGGCGCCGCGGCGCACCGCGCTGACGAAGGGGGCGATGATCTCCTTGGCCCGCGCGCCGTCGCCGACGGTGTGGTAGGCGACCGCCAGCGACAGCCAGTCCCAGCGCGCGGCGGTGATCGGGGTCTCCACCGGAGGCAGCATCTCGGCGACCCGGTGCAGGAAGCACAGCGAGGTCAGCGGGTCGTTGCACACCAGGGCACGGATGCGCGACCGGAACTCGTAGAAGTCGAAATCGCCGACGAACTGGTTGGTGATCAGCTGCACGGCCAGCGGGCTGTCCGGGTACTTCGCCACCACCTCGTTGAGCAGCTTGTCGGCCTCCTTCAGCAGGCGGCTCTCCTCGGCGACGTCGTAGGTGGTGTCGGCCTGCCGGATCAGCTGCATGGCCTGGACGAACAGGCGGTTCGCCGGCCCGTAGTCCTGCGCCTGCTGCGCCCCGGCCGCCCCGCTGCCCATGGCGGCGGCGACCAGCGCCGCCAGGGCCAGGAACAGGGCCATGGCGCAGGCGGTGATGGCGCGGTCGGCAAAGGCGGACGGGAGAGCCATGGCGGTGCGATGACCTTGGAGCCTAGAGGACACGGACGTAGTTGACGACCCGCTGGACGTTGGGCAGCACGCGGGCGTGGTCGACGGCGCGGTTCAGCTCGTCCTGGCTGACGGCGACACCCATGAGATAGACGACGCCGTTGACGGTATCGATGCTGTAGTTCCGGCCGTGGATGGTCGAGTCGAAGGTGAGGCGGGTCCGCAGCTGGGTCGAGATCCAGGTGTCGCGGGCGCTGTCGAGCAGGCTCGATTCGTTGTCCACCTGGATCTCGTTGATCACCTCCTGCACGCCGTCGGCCTGCCAGGCCAGCCGGACCGCGTCCAGGCGCATCTGCGGATCGGCCGCTCGCCCGGTCAGCAGCACCCGGCCCTGATTCACGGTCAGGCCGATGCGCCGGTGCAGGTCCATGGAGTGCTGAAACCACAGGTGGTTGATCCGGGCCTGGATCTCGGTGTCGGCGACGACGCCGGACAGGCCGCGGTGATCGGTGGCGGCCACGGCGGTGGTGGCGGCGCCGCCGATCACCAGGGGCGCGCAGCCCGGTGCGACGACCGTCACAACGGCCAACCCGACCAGCGCCCAAAGGCGGCCCAACCCCGACACGCTCTGCCTCCGCTCCGCGGCCCGCCGAAGGGGCGGGCGGCCGGAAAAAGTCATGCCGCAAGCGCGTTGGCAATGGGGAATCTGATGGGCTTTGTGGGTTGTCATTGTTTTGTTCCGGGGGTGATGCACGAATGTTGCACTCGCTGCGAGCGCGAAGGATTCGCTCAGGCGAAGGGCGCGCGGGAAACCAGGCCGGCGAGTTCGCGCGCCAGCACGCGGGCGATCGTCCGCCGCGCCCGCGGGTCGGCGAGGGTCGCCTCGTCGCGGGCGTTTGACAGGAAGCCGGTCTCCAGCAGGACCGACGGCATGTCGGGGGCACGCAGCACGGCGAAGTTGGCGGAACGCATGGGGTTGTCGAGCAGGCGCAGATCCTTCCCCGCCCCCTTCACGATGGACTGGCGGGCGACCAGCGAGGCGCGCTTGGTGTGGTGGGCGGCGAGGTCGAGCAGGATGTCCTTGACCGCCTTGGTGGTGCCCTTGGGCACCACGCCGCCCAGCCGGTCCGCCTGGTTCTCCTGGCGGGCCAGCGCCGCGGCGAAGGCGTCGGAACCCTTCTCCGACAGGGTGTAGGCGGACAGCCCGCGCGCCTGCCGGTTGGGTGCGCTGTCGGCATGGATGGACACGAACAGGTCGGCGCGCGCCCCGCGGGCCAGCGCCACGCGCTCGTCCAGCGCCAGGAAGCGGTCGTCGCTGCGGGTCAGCTTGGCGCCGACGCGGTGCTGGCCGGACAGCAGCCGGGCCACCTCGCGGGCGATGTCGAGCGTGACGTCCTTCTCCAGCGTGCCGCGCGCGCCGACGGCGCCCGGGTCGGCGCCGCCGTGGCCGGGATCCAGCATGATCAGGCGTTGCCGGGCCGGCGACCGGCCGGCCGGGGCACGGGCCGAGGCCTTCGTCTCCGCGGCCCAGCTCGTGGCGGATCCCAGCGCGCCTGCGCCGAGAAGCGGGAAGGTCAGTGCCAGTCGTAGAAGACGTCTGCGGTCCATGCGCCCGGGGCTCCGTCGGATCGGCGCCGCCGGAACCGCCGAACGGGACGGGCATCGGGGTCGGGGCGGCGGCCGGCCTCGTGTCTGTGCGAGCCAGTTGGGTCCGCGCAAAAGGGTTGTCAAGACCAGCCGGTGGTAATCCCGCCGAATGTCCTTGGAAGATGTTCATACCCCGCACCATGGCCGTATGAGGATTCGGCGCGGTCCAATGCTTCCTTGATCATGGACGTCGAAGGCGGTAAAATTTTGCGATAAGTTGGGGAGGTGACGATGTTGAGGAAGGCCTTGTTCAACATCATCCGGCAGGAGCAACGCGACGTTGAGGATGAGCTCCAGAAGGAGGAGCGCAGCCCGACCCCGGATGTCCTGCGCGTGGTCGCCTTGCAGCGCGAGGCGACCAGCCTGCGGCGCGAACTGGAACATTTCAGCGACCTTTGACCGGCCCGTCCTGCGGCGCCCGGCTCCGGCCAATCCAGGTCAGCATGACCCCTTCAGGTCGGCTTGATCCCTTTATGTCAGCTTGATCCCTTTATGTCAGCTTGACATAACCGCGCTCGATGACCCGTTCGGCAGCCTCGAAGACGGATTGCATCTCCTCGTAGGCCCGGCGCAGGCGGGCCAGGGTTTCCACGGTTTCCGCGTCGGGGCGCCGGTTCCCGGCGGCCTTGAGCCCGGCGCGGATGTAGTCGGCCCGCAGTTCGGCGACGCGCACCGCCATGCGCAGGAAGGATTCCCGGTTCAGGTTCGGCAACTCGCGGCCGATCACCTCGCAGTTGGCCTCCAGGATGGCGGCCTCCGTATGCTCCAGGAAGTGGAGGATGCGCTGGCGGGAGTCGCTTTCCGCCGCCTCGCGTGTGAGAAGCCGGTCCACCTTGCCCTTGGCGTATTCGCCGATGATCTTGCCGCCCGCGCCCATGACACCCCTCCGCCGGTCGAGTGGCCCAGTCTGGCACGAAAGTCCTTACCAAATGCTGCCGACCATATTGCCGGATGCATCGGCCGGGCGATCGTGCTAGGGAATCCGCCCCTTGTGCCCGCCCACGGTAGACGCGCATGTCCGAGACCGGCTCCGATTATATCCTGACCATCTCCTGCCCCGACACCGTCGGCATCGTCTACGCGGTGTCCGGCTTCCTGGCCGAGCGGTCATGCAACATCATCGACAGCGCGCAGTTCGGCGACCGCATCTCCGGTCTGTTCTTCCTGCGGATCCATTTCTCGGCCGGACCGGCCGGCCCCTCGCAGGCCGAGCTGGAGGCGGCCTTCGCGGACCAGGTGGCGCAGCGCTTCACCATGACCTGGAGGCTGCACGACGCCGGCCGGCGCCAGCGGGTGCTGATCATGGTGTCGAAGTTCGGCCACTGCCTGAACGACCTGCTGTACCGCTACCGCACCGGATACCTGCCCATCGAGATCCCCGCGATCGTCTCCAACCATCGGGATTTCTACCAGCTCGCGGCCTGGCACAACATTCCGTTCCACTATCTGCCGGTGACGCGGGAGACCAAGGACCAGCAGGAGGCCCGCCTGCTTGAAATCGTCGAGGAGGAGAAGGTCGACCTCGTGGTGCTGGCCCGCTACATGCAGGTTCTGTCGCCGGCGCTCTGCGAGCGCATGGCCGGGCGGGTGATCAACATCCACCATTCTTTCCTGCCCAGCTTCAAGGGGGCCAAGCCCTATCACCAGGCGCACTCCCGCGGCGTGAAGCTGATCGGGGCCACCGCCCATTACGTGACCTCGAACCTGGACGAAGGCCCGATCATCGAGCAGGAGGCCGAGCGCGTGGACCACACCATGACGCCCGACGACCTGGTGGCCATCGGGCGCGACATCGAGAACATCGTGCTGGCCCGCGCCGTCCGCTATCACGTCGAGCACCGCGTGCTGCTGAACGGCAACAAGACCATCGTTTTCCGGTAGGCCCGCGGCCCCGGGGGGCGCCTTCGGGCGGGCTCCCCGGCCTTCAGTGGGGCCGCACCGTCCCGGCGATGTCGTCCGGGGCGGGCGTGAAGACGGCGCGGGTGATCGCCTGCTCGATCTGCTCGCGGCTGAAGGGCTTGGGGATGACCGGCCCCAGATGCTCCAGCCCGCGGCGGCCGAGTTCGTCGGGGAAAGCGGTCACGAAGATGACCGGCAGGAAGCGCTGGCGCCGCAATTCACGGGCGACCTCGATGCCGTTGTCGCCCTCGGCCAGCCGGATGTCCATCAGGGCCAGCGTCGGCGTGTGCCCGGCGGCCAGCGTCAGGGCCTCGTCCATGGTGGCCGCGTTGCCGCACACCGTGTGGCCCATGCCGCGCACCGTCTCGGCCAGGTCGTAGGCAATGATGGCGTCGTCCTCGACGATCAGGATGGTCGCGGTCAGGCGCGCACGCACCCGTTCGCGGGCGTGGTTCAGGCGCTCCATCGCCACTTCCGGGGCGAGGTCCAGCACCGCGGCGGCGTCGGCGACCGGCAGGTCCTCCAGGTTGACCAGCAGGTAAAGCCGGCGCTCCACCTCCTCCAGGGAGAGCAGCGCCGCCTCCACCGGATGCTGGGGGCTGCGGTCGCCGGACGGCCCCGCCTTGTCCTGCAAAAGGTTCAGATGGCGGTACAGAGCGCCGCGCGACAGATCCGGCCCGGTGGAGGCGCCATCGCCCAGATGCCATTCCAGGGTGCGCGTCACCAGGGCGTCGCCCTGCGCCGGCGTCCCGGTCAGGGCGCGGGCGTAGCGGCGCAGGTAGGGCAGATGCTCCATCAGGTGGCGGGTGCTTTGATCCATGACTTTCCCCGTACCTCTCAGCCGGGCGGTTGGGTGGAGACCGCCGCAATCCTCTTAGGACAGGAGTGAATTTTGGCGCTCGCTCCTTCCCAAGGTTAAGTTCATATGGCGCACTCCCCGGCATATCAGGAGGGACCCCGGAAGGGCTACCGGCGGCGGCCGAGGCGGGCTAACCCGTTGGCGGAGGGCCGCCTCTCCGCTGCGCCGCGTTAACCCTCGTGAAAGGCTTAGTCTCATACTCTGATATTCCCACCCCGGCGGTGACGCCGGTGTGGGTTATGGCGAGTGTTCCCAAAGACTCTGCGCGCCGTCACCCTCCCCCGGTGGCGGCGCGTTTTTCATGGCCGCACGCCGCGGATGCGAAGGGGCGGGGAACAATCGGGCAAAGGGAGTGTTGGCATGGGCAATGGTGTGATTCCTCCCTGAACCGCCAGTCCCTTCAAGGCCGCCGGCCACGCCCGCGTTGCGGGGGAGCGCCGGCGGCAATTTTTTTGTCGCCGGGACCGTCCGGCGACCGATGCCGGCTTGCAGAGGATTTGCGGGGCATTACCGGCCGGGGTATTAGTGACGTACCCGGCTGATCGGCCGGCCATGGCACCGATCCGGAAGCGCGTATGGAAAACGAAGAATTCGACCTTTCCGTGATCGACGGCATCCCGGCCGACGCGCAGGGCGATTTCCTGGAGTGGCGGCGGCGGGTGGCTGGAACCAACATCTCCGACAAGACCCTGCTGGCGACGGATTATCTCAATCACTTCAACGAGATCGTGATGTTGATCGAGATGATCCCGGATATGCCGGACATGATGGAGGAATGCCGGCTCTGGCAGGCGAAGAGCTACGTCGAGCATTTCCGGGACAGCGGCGTGGCCGACCGGGATCTGGCAATCGCCGCCTATGACCATGTGCCGGCCAAGTTCAAGCGTCCGTTCGAGGATACCATCGCCCAGGCGCACCAGGTCGTGCGCCACACGCTTGAGCGTATCGGCGCCGACATCGAGGAACGGGAAGCGGACAAGCTGCGTTTGGACTGCCAGATCTCGGTGGCGATGATTCACCGCATCATCCAGGTCGCCAATGGAATCATCCACGGCACCGCCCACGTCATGGAACAGGCGGAAATCGATCTCTATCTCAGCGCCGGCTGAATCCTCCTCCCCCGGCGCAAACGGCGATTGCTTGTGTACCCACCATTCGCTCGTTGCATGGCTCAAAGGCCGAGCCCCGCACTACAGTAAAAGCCATGCAAGAAGAGGGCACCGCGGGCGCGGATGCCCTCCGATGAGGGAGTGGAGACAAACCGTGAAGGGACCTGCCACCGCACCGGCCGATTGCGCGGCCGAGGCGCCGGGGGACGCGTCGCTCGACGTGGAGGCGGCCGATCCCGCCGCCCCGCCGGAGATGCGCCTGTGGCTGCGCCTGTCGTCCTGCGCCCTGCTCCTGGGCGGACGCCTGCGCAGCCGCCTGCGCGAGGATTTCAAGACGACGCCGCCGCGCTTCGACCTGCTGGCGCTGCTTGATCGTTTCCCGGAGGGCCTGACCATGGGCGAGCTGTCCAAGCGTCTGATGGTCACCAACGGCAACGTCACCGGTATCGTGGAGCGGCTGCTGCGCGACGGTCTGGTCACCCGGGCGGCGGCCTCCAACGACCGGCGCATGCAGTTCGTCCGGATCACCCCGGACGGGACGGCGGCCGTGCAGGCGATCGGGCGGGCGCAGCGGCGATGGCTCGGCGAGCTGACCGGCGGGCTGTCCCACGAGGAGACGGTGCAGTTGATGGGCCTGCTGGGAAAGCTGAAGAAATCGGTGCGTGGAAGCAACGGCGGAGGGCGGTAGCGCATGATGGCTTGGTCCGGTCACATCGACAGCTTCACCCGCGACCGCCTGCCCCCGCAGGAGCAGTTTCCCGCCTTCACCTTCGACCGGCCGGAACTGGCCTATCCCGAGCGCCTCAACGCCACGGCCGCGCTGCTCGACATCTGGCGCGGGCGGGGCTGGGACGAGCGGCCCTGCCTGATCGCCGTCGGCCCGGACGGCCGGGATGAGATCTGGAGCTACGGCCGGCTGCGCGACACGGTGGACCGCATCGCGCGGGTGCTGGCCGAGGATTGCGGCGTGCTGCCCGGCAACCGCGTGCTGGTGCGCGGCCCCAACACCCCGATGCTCGCCGCCTGCTGGCTGGCCGTGCTGAAGGCCGGGGCGGTGGTGGTGCCGACCATGCCGTTGCTGCGCGCCGCTGAACTGGCCGCCATCCTGGAGCGCGCGGCCGTTGACGCCGCCCTGTGCGACGCCCGCTTCATGGATGAGCTGGTGGGGGCCTGTGCGGCGGTGCCGGGGCGCTTCCCGGTGCTCGCCTTCAACGAGGGCGAACTGGAAGCCCGCATCGCCGACAAGCCGGCGGGCTTCACCGCCGTCGACACGGCGGCCGACGACGTGGCGCTGATCGCGTTCACCTCGGGAACCACAGGGCGGCCCAAGGCGACCGCCCACTTCCACCGCGACCTGCTGGCGGTGGCCGACCTGT
Source organism: Pseudomonadota bacterium (assembly GCA_023416455.1). Lineage (GTDB taxonomy): Bacteria > Pseudomonadota > Alphaproteobacteria > Azospirillales > Azospirillaceae > Azospirillum. Next base: position 26,042 of record JAEZHQ010000129.1, read on the forward strand.
CACCCCGCTCAATCCTCAACACCACCGCCAGCGACGTGTTCTGCGGCTCGCCCTCGCTGGCCTTCGCCTACGGGCAGGGCGGGCTGCTCCTGTTCCCCTTGCGCGTCGGTGCCGCGGTCGTGCTGCTTGAGCGCGCCACCCCCGAGCGCCTGCTGGAGGCGGCCATCCGTCACCGGGCGACGGTGATGTTCACCGTGCCGACCGTCTACCGCGCCATGACCTCGCTTCTGGAGGGCGACTCCGCGACGGTCGGCGCCCTGCGCCGCCTGCGCGCCTGCGTGTCGGCGGGCGAGCCGCTGCCCGCCTCCACCTTCGCGGCGTGGCGCCTCACCACCGGCCTTGAGGTCCTGGACAGCTTCGGCACCACCGAGTTGCTGAACGCCGTGCTTCATTCGCCGGCCGGGGCCGTCCGGCCGGGGGCGACCGGCAAGATCGTGCCGGGTTACCAGGCTTGCGTGGTGGACGAAGCCCTGACCCCGCTTCCCCCGGGCCAGGTCGGGAGGCTCGCCGTGCGCGGGCCGACGGGCTGCCTCTATCTCGACGACCGGCGCCAGGAAGGCTACGTGCAGCGCGGATGGAATCTGACCGGTGACGCCTTCCACATGGATGAGGACGGCTATTTCTGGTATCACGCGCGCACCGACGACCTGATCGTCTCGGCCGGCTACAAGATCTCCGGGCTGGAGTTGGAGGACGTTCTGCTCCGCCACGACGCGGTTGAGGAGTGCGCCGTCGTGGCCGCTCCCGACCCGCTGCGCGGCACCATCCCCAAGGCGTTCGTGGTGCCGCGCGACGGCGTCCGGCCGAGCGACGACCTCGCGGAGCGGCTCCAGGGCTTCGTCAAGGATCGCATCGCGCCCTACAAGTACCCGCGCGCCGTGGAGTTCCTGGACGCGCTGCCGCGCACCGAGACCGGCAAAATCCAGCGCTACAAGCTGCGACGGATGGCCTGGGGCGAAGACGGGTGATGCGGCGGCGCTCGCCGGCACCCGCCGCGAGGGGGACCGGCGCCGCACCCCGCCCGCGCGTCTGGACAAGCGGCCGGCCCGGCGGTAGAGCTTGGCCTCCCCAGGATCCGGCGACCTTCCCGTGGCCCACACTCGCCCGCTGACCCAGTTCGTGCTGTTTGCCCTGGTCGGCTGCGCGGCCGCCGTCGGCCATTACGGCGTGCTGATCGCGCTGGCCGAGCTGATGGCCGTGCCCCCGGTTCCGGCCTCGGCGGCCGGCTACCTCGTCGGCGGCGTGATCAGCTACCGGCTGAACTACGGCCACGTCTTCCGCAGCGAGCAGGACCATCTGCCCACCGCCGCCAAGTTCGTCGGGGTCGCCGCGGTCGGGCTCGGCCTGAACAGCGTCCTCATGTGGGTGCTGGCCCACGGGCTGGAGATCCATTATCTGCCGGCGCAGCTTGCCGCTACGGCGCTGGTGATGGCCTGGAGCTTCGCCGCCAACCGCTACTGGACCTTCAACGCCGGCTTCCCGGCGGGCTGATCCTCCCGCCGCGCCAGGAAGGTGCGGCGGTGCGGCGTCGGCCCGATGTTGCGCGGCAACGGTTCGGCGGGCAACCCGGCCGCCTCCAGCCGGTCCAGGAGTTCGGCCGGGGTGTAGGCCGAAAAGCCCGCCTCGCGCCGGATGCGGCGGTAGTCGGACAGGGCCAGCCGGCCGAGTCCGAGGAGGGCGGCCAGCAGGAACCCGTTGCGCCGGGCCATGCTCAACTGGCTGGCGATGTCGCGGAGCAGGGGCGTGTGCGGGTCGACCACGTCGGCGATGAGCGCGCGCCCCTGTGGACCCAGCAGGCCGCGCCAGCGGTGCAGCAGCGGGCCGAGGGCGTCGCGCGGGATGTATTGCAGGACCGACACCGCCAGCAGCAGGTCGACGCTGCCCTCCGGCAGGGCGGCGAGGCCGTCCTCGTCCAGGACCCGGATGCGCGGATGGCCGGCGAAGCGGGCGCGCAGCCGCTCCTGCACCGCCGGCGCCGCGTCGAACAGCCAGACCGTGGCGCAGCGCGCCGCCATGGCCTCCGCCGCCAGAGCCTCGCCGCAGCCGAAGTCGAGCACCGTGCCGCCGTCCGGCAGATGCGCGTCGAGGTCGCGGATCAGGCAGGCGAAATGGGCTTCCAGGTTGCGGCGGTTGGCGTAGATGGCGTTCGGACGGTTCCAGAAGGCCACCCAGTCGGGCGCACCTTGCTGTCCGCCAGCGGCGTGAGGGTCTTCCGGCACTGATCGGCTTCCCATCCGGAGTGACGAAGCTTGCGCCGGGCGGCCCGCTTCCACCACCTTCTTGCGAAGAGGGATCCTGCCACGCAACAAGCCGTGGCAAAGGTATGGACGGACGGGGAGGGCGTCAAGAGCGCTCGTCGGAGCGCACGTCCGGGCGGTCCTCGGTACCGGGCGTGGGGGCGCCGGTAAAGCGGACGAGGCGGATGCCCCGTTCGGCGAGCAGGGCGGCGAAGTCCGGCCCTTTCAGATACTCGTACTCGACCCGGCGCTGGTCGACCAGCGGGTCGGCCCGGCGCAACGCCTCGTCGGGAAGGCCGGGATGGACCATGACCAGCGTGCGCCCCGCCGGTGCGTCGAGGAAGCGGGCCATCAGGGCGCCGAAGGGGCGGCGGCCGGTGAAGCCGTAGACGCCGGCGAAACGGTCGTTGGCGGGAATGCCGCGCCGGCGCGCCAGCCGGGCCAGCCCGCCGCCCAGCCCGCTGATGAGCAGCGCCTTGGGCACCGCCACGCCGCGGCGCAGGATCGCCCCGGCCGGCTCCCGGCACAGGCGGACCCAGGCGCCGGGCAGGCCGGCCAGCGCGTCGGCGACCGCTTCGCGGACGGTGGGGAGCTGGTGGACGTGCTGGTGCCCGTCGATGTAGGCGGGGGGGCCGCCCCAGGCGGTGGTGAAGGCGTCGATCTGCCGGGCCAGCTCGGCCCGGATCTCGCCGGCGTCGAGCCGGCCGGCGTAGGCGAGCCGCATGAGCCGGCCGAGCGGCGGCAGCCGCCCTTCCGGGGCCAGCCGGGGCAGGGCGCCCAGCGGCGGCTGGTCGGTCAGGGTGAGGTGAAGCCCCACCTCGGCGCGGCCGGCCAGCGCCTTCAGCGCCCCTGCCTCGGCGGCCCAATGGGGACAGACCGTCATGACCGAGGTGGCGGTCAGGCGCCCGGCGGCGATGAGGTCGCGGATGGCCGCGTTCACCCCCGGCGACAGGCCGTAGTCGTCGGCGCACAGGATGACCGGGCGCGTTGCGCCGGAGGGCCGGACCATGGGAGGGGAAGGCGGCGCGGAGGGGGCGGGCATGGGGCGGAACCGGCAAAAGGGTGCACGAAGGGAAGGGCTGCGCTGAGAATGGGCCGGGGCGGCCTGTTGTTCAACGAACGGCTGTGCCCACGCCGGCATGGCCGGCGGCGCTGACGCTCGCCCGGTAGGCGGTGGGGCTGGTGCCCAGCCGGTCGCGGAAATGGTGGCGGAGTGCCGCGGCGGAGCGGAAGCCGCAGCGCTCCGCCACCGCCTCCACCGGCTGCCCGGTCGTCTCCAGCAGCTCGCGGGCAAGGCGCAACCGCTCCGCCAGGAGCCAGGCGCCCGGCGTGGTGCCGGTCGCCGCCTTGAAGCGGCGCAGAAAGGTCCGCAGGCTCATGCCGGCCTCGCGGGCCAGCGCCGCCACCGGCTGGTCGCGGTCGAGCCGGTCGCGCATGCGATCCAGCAGGGGGCCGAACCGCGCCCCCTCCCGCGCGGGCGGGACCGGGCGTTCGAGGCGCTGGGCCTGCCCGCCCTCGCGGTGGGCCGGGACGACCAGGCGGTGGGCAACCCGGTTGGCCGCCTCCGGCCCGAAGTCGCGGCGCACCAGATGCAGGCAGAGGTCGATTCCGGCGGCGCTGCCGGCCGAGGTGAGGACGCTGCCCTCGTCCACGTAGAGAACCGCCGGGTCGATGCGCAGGGCGGGGTAGGCGGCGGCCAGCGCCTCGGCGTGGCGCCAGTGGGTGGTGGCGGTGCGCCCGTCCAGCAGGCCGGTGGCGGCCAGCACGAAGACCCCGGAGCAAACGGACATCAGCCGTGCGCCCCGCGCGTGCGCGCGGCGCAGCGCCTCAACCAGCGCCGCCGGCACCGGCTCGGCGGCGCCGCGCCAGCCGGGAACGACGATGGTCCCGGCCGCCTCCAGCAGGTCGAGCCCGCCGTCGGCCGCGACGCGCACGCCGCCGGTGGCGCGCAGCGGGCCGGGCTCCACGGCGGCGACGGCGAAGCGGTACCAGCCGGCGCCCATCTCCGGGCGGGGCAGGCCGAACACCTCGACCACCACCCCGAACTCGAACAGGCACAGCCCGTCGTAGGCCAGGGCGACCACGAGCCGGTTGGGCGGCGGGGCAGGCGGCGGCGCGGCGGCGGGGGAGCGGTTTGGCACGATCTCGACGCTCATTGTCGCCCCGGCCGCTTTTCGGCGCGGCGCCGCGGCGCCACCCTTGCGCGGTCGAGGCCATCATCAGGGGAGTAGCAGCCATGCCGAGCCTTGTCACCGAGTTTCCCGCGGCCCCGCCGGCCGAGGCGGCCGAGCATTTCGCCCGCCGGCTGGGGCTGGAGACCGACTGTTGGGACGTCCACGAGAGCCTGCGCGGCGGGGCGGAGGACTTCCTTCTCCTCGACGTGCGCGGTCCCGCCGCCTACGCCAAGGCGCATGTGCCCGGCGCGCTGAACCTGCCGCACGGCAAGATCACCGCCGCGCGGCTGGCGGACTGGCCGGTGGACACGCTGTTCGTGGTCTATTGCGCGGGGCCGCACTGCAACGGCGCCGACCGCGCCGCGCTGCGCCTGGCCCGGCTCGGCCGGCCCGTCAAGCTGATGATCGGCGGCATGACCGGCTGGGCGGACGAGGGTTTCGCCACCGCCGGCGGAACCGCGCCGGGTACGCTCGCCGGCGACTCCCCGCCGGTGGCAACCACCGGTCCCGGTTGACCTCCGGCGCACCATCGGGGAAGGTCGGCGCCGTTGCGTTATCGTTCCCGAGGCCCTGGCAACCGTGACCGCGCCGCCCGCCGCCCAGCATCACGACTCCGACGTCGTGGACGAGGCGCCGGTGGCCGTCGCCACCGGCCATGGGGTGGGGGCCGCGCTCGCCTGGGCGCGGCGCATCTGGCGGCGCTGCCCGCCCGCCGACCGCCGGGGGCTGGTTCTGGCCTTCGCCGTCGCCGTCCTCGCCGTGGCCGTTTCGGCGGCGGCACCCCTGTGCTTCGCCCGCGTGCTGGACGCGCTCGCGGACGACACCGCCGCCGGCGCCGTGGCGGCGGCGGCGGTGGCTTTCCTCGCCCTGCGTTTTTTCGGGCAGGCGATGACCGACCTGCGCTGGGTGACCGTCAACCCGCTGCTCTACCGGATCGCCTACCGCCACAGCCTCGACCTCGGCCGGGCCATCGCCGGGCGGGAGGTGCGGGGCGGTGGGCGGACCAACCGGGTGGCCGAGGTGTCCCACAGCGTCGCGGTGATCGAGCAGGCCCAGACCAGCCTGATGGCCTTCGCCTACAATCTGGTCGTGCTGGTCGTCCCGGTGGTGGTCGAGGTGGCGGTGATGCTGGTGGTGACCGCCGTCGCGCTGGGTCCCCTGTCCCCCGTCGCCGTGCTGGCCGCGCTGGCCGCCAGTGGGGCTTCGGTGCTCATCCTGCGCGAAGCCGAGACGCGCACCCTCCAGGCGGCGCTGGAGGCGGACCACGCGGTCTATCGGGAGATGGGGCAGGTCATCGGCTTCGCCCCGCTCATCCGCGAGTTCGGCGCGCTCCCCTTCTTCCAGGCCCGGCTGGCCAGGCGCATCGGCCCGTCGCTCGACGCCCACGGCCGCCATTTCCGGGTCAAGGCCCTGCGCGCGCTGGTCCGCACCGCGGTGAGCGCGCTCTGCTACGGCGCGGTGCTTGCCTTCGTCCTGTGGCGGAGCGGGCCCGAGGCGGCCCGGCCGGGGGACCTGTTCCTGGTGCTGGCCTATTTGGACCGGCTGGCCATGCCGCTCGCCAGCCTCGCCACCGCCGTGATCGCCATCGAGAACGCGCTGGTCGGCCTGCGCGGGGCGGCGGCCCTGCTCGACCCGCCACCCGCCGCCGGCGGGCCGCCGGAGCCGCAGGCGCGGGTGGAGGCGACGGCGGCGGGCGGCACCCTGCGGATCGACTGGGACGGGCCGGGCTGGCCGGCGGAGGGGCTCGCCGTCGAGCGCGGCGACCGCATCCTGGTGAGCGGGGTATCGGGGGCCGGCAAAACGACCCTCCTGGCCGGCATCCGCGCGGCGGCGGGCCGGGCCGGCCTCCCCGCCTTCCACCTTCCCGAAAAGCCGCTGATCGTCGAGGACGACGTGCGGGGCAACCTCGCCCTCGGCCATTCCGGGGCCGTCGCCGCCGACTGGACGCGCTTCTGGGCGGGACTCGACGGGCGTCCCGCGCCCGGCCTCGGCCAGGCGGCCGATTCCCTGTCGGCGGGGGAGACGCAGCTCCTCGCCGTCATCCGCGCGCTGGACCGCCGCCCCGACCTGCTGTTCATCGACGAGGGCCTGTCGGCGATGGACCGGGCCATGGAGGCGGCCGTCCTGGCGGCGATCGACGCGCGCCTTCCCGGCAGCGTCGTCTTCCTGGTCTCCCACCGCCCCATCCCGGCCTTCCGGCCGCGCATCCGCATCGAGGTCGCGGACGGCGCGGTCCGCGCCGTCTCCCGTGCCGGCGCAGGGGAGCGGTGCGCCGGTGCCTTTGCGCACTGAACCGGTTTTTCCGGACCCGCCCACACTGGGACGGACTCAGCGGCGGATTCAGCGGCGGACCCGGAAGCGCTGTGAAGCCGGAGAGTCCGCAGGTTTGCCCAGGCCGGGCCATGGGCGGCCCGATCCGGGCGAACCTGCCTAGCCTGGCTGGTCTGTTGACAGACCAAAGGGCGGCGCGCCAAATGGTCGGGAGACACCAGCGCCATGGCAGGAAGAAGCCGGCCGTTGGACCAAACGAGTACGGGAGGCTAGAGAGATGAAGCGCATCCTGTTGGGTGCCGGGCTTGGCGTTGTCGCCGCGCTGGCCGTTGCGGCGCCGGCACAGGCGGCGAAGACCCTGGTCTATTGCTCCGAGGGCAGCCCCGAGAACTTCAACCCGATGGTGAACACGACCGGCACGAGCTTCGACGTGGCGCTGCCGGTCTACAACAACCTTGTCGAGTTCGAGCGCGGCGGCACCAAGGTCATTCCCGGTCTGGCCGAATCCTGGACGGTGTCGGAGGACGGTCTCGTCTACACCTTCAAGCTGCGCAGCGGCGCCAAGTGGCACAGCAACAACGACTTCAAGCCGACCCGCGACGCCAACGCCGACGACGTTCTGTTCTCCTTCGAGCGTCAGTGGAAGAAGGACCACCCCTTCCACAAGGTGTCGGGCGGCGCCTACGACTATTTCAACGACATGGGCATGCCCGACCTGCTGAAGTCGATCGAGAAGGTCGATGACCTCACGGTCCGCTTCACCTTGAACAAGGTCGAGGCTCCGTTCCTCGCCAACCTCGCCATGCCCTTCGCGGCGATCCAGTCGGCCGAATACGCCGACGCCCTCCAGAAGAAGAACCAGATCGACCGCATCGACCAGGCGCCGATCGGCACCGGCCCCTTCCAGTTCGTCGCCTACCAGAAGGACGCGGTGATCCGCTACAAGGCGTTCGACGGCTACTGGGGCGGCCGGCAGCCGATCGACAACCTGGTCTTCGCCATCACGCCGGACGCCGCCGTGCGCTACGCCAAGCTTAAGGCGGGCGAGTGCCATGTGGTGCCCTACCCGAACCCGGCGGATCTGGAGGCGATGAAGAAGGACCCGGCGATCACGCTGATGGAGCAGGAGGGCCTGAACATCGGCTATCTCGCCTTCAACGTCGCCAAGAAGCCGTTCGACGACGTGCGCGTGCGCCGCGCCGTCAACATGGCCATCGACCGCAAGGCCATCGTCGACGCGGTCTACCAGGGCGCGGGCGTGGTGGCGAAGAACCCGATCCCGCCGACCATGTGGTCCTACAACACCAGCATCGAGGATTACCCCTACGACCCCGAGCGGGCCAAGAAGCTGCTCGCCGAGGCCGGCTATCCCGACGGCTTCGAGAGCGACCTGTGGGCCATGCCGGTGCAACGCCCCTACAACCCCAACGCCAAGCGCATGGCCGAGATGATGCAGGCCGACCTCGCCAAGGTCGGCATCAAGGCCAAGCTCGTCCAGTACGAGTGGGGCGAATACCGCAAGCGCCTCCAGGCCGGCGAGCACCTGATGGGCATGCTGGGCTGGACCGGCGACAACGGCGACCCGGACAACTTCCTGCACACTCTGCTGGGCTGCGAGGCGGCGCGTCCCGGCGGCTCCAACATCGCCAAATGGTGCAACAAGGAGTATGACGACCTCGTGCTCCAGGCCAAGCGCACCACCGACATGGCCGCGCGCACCAAGCTCTACGAGCAGGCCCAGGTCATCTTCAAGGAGGAGGCGCCCTGGCTGACCGTCGGCCACTCGGTCGTGCACATGGCGCTGAACAAGAATGTGGTCGACTACAAGATGGATCCGTTCGGCATTCACCGTTTCCATGGCGTCGACATGAAACAATGAGCCGTCGCCGCGAACGGCTTTACAAAGGAAGCCCCGGGGCGTAAACCCCCGGCTTCCTTGCGGACGGCGATGGGCGAGGGGGCGGCCGGCCCCCCCTTGCCCGGCGTTTCGACGGCGGTGATCCTTCGATGCTGCGCTTCATCCTGACCCGGGTGAGCCTGGTGATTCCGACCTTTCTCGGGGTCACCTTCCTGACCTTCCTGCTGATCCGGCTGGTGCCGGGCGACCCCATCGAGGTGCGGGTCGGCGAGCGCGGCATCCCGCCGGAGCGGCTGGCCCAGCTGCGCCATGAGCTGGGGCTGGACCGGCCCCTGTGGCAGCAGTTCCTCGACTATGTGGGGGGTGTCCTGGGCGGCGACCTCGGCGTCTCGCTGGTCACCCGGAACACGGTGCTGGACGAGTTCCTCACGCTGTTCCCGGCGACGCTGGAGCTGGTGGCCTCGGCCATGCTGTTCGCCACGCTTGTCGGCCTGCCGGCGGGGATCGTCGCGGCGGTCCGGCGCGGCTCGGTCTTCGACCACGGGGTGATGGGCCTCAGCCTGACCGGCTATTCGATGCCGATCTTCTGGTGGGGCCTGCTGCTCATCCTGTTCTTCTCGGTCGGGCTGGGCTGGACGCCGGTGTCCGGGCGGCTCGACCTGATGCATTACGTGGAGCCGGTGACCGGCTTCATGCTGGTCGACACGCTGCTGGCCGGGGAATACGGGGCCTTCCGCTCGGCGCTGCACCATCTGATCCTGCCCGCGGTCGTGCTCGGCACGGTGCCTCTGGCGGTGGTGGCGCGCATGACCCGCTCGGCCATGCTGGAGGTGCTGGGCGAGGACTACATCCGGACGGCGCGGGCCAAGGGCCTTCCCGGCCGGAGGGTGATCGGCCTGCACGCCCTGCGCAACGCGCTGATCCCGGTGGTCACCGTGATCGGCCTCCAGGTGGGGATGCTGCTCGGCGGCGCCATCCTGACCGAGACGATCTTCTCCTGGCCGGGGGTCGGCAAGTGGCTGATCGAGTCCATCAACCGCCGCGACTATCCCGCTCTCCAGGGCGGGGTGCTGCTGATCGCGACCACGGTGATGGGCGTCAACCTGCTGGTGGATGTCCTCTACGGCGTCCTCAACCCGCGCATCCGCCACGCCCGGTGAGGCGAGCCATGAGCGACCCGATCCCCGCCCCGCCCGCCGCCGCCCCCGCTCCCGGTCCCGCTCCCGACGCCATCTCCGCGGCGGCGGTTCCGGCCGGGCGGCCGCCGCACCCGCTGGGCGAGTTCTGGTACCATTTCCGGCAGAACAAGGGGGCCATGCTCGGCCTCGTGGTGATCCTGACGATCGCGCTGGTCGCCCTGTTCGCCGGCACGGTGGCGCCGCACGACCCCAACCTCCAGTACCGCGACGCCATCCTCGTCCCGCCGGTCTGGCAGGACGGGGGGAGCGCGCGCTTCCTCCTCGGCACCGACGACATCGGGCGCGACATGCTGTCCCGCCTGATCCACGGCGCCCGGCTGTCGATGATGATCGGCCTCATCGTGGTCACCCTGTCGCTGGCGGTCGGGCTGGCGCTGGGCATGGCGGCGGGCTTCTTCGGCGGGGCCGTCGACGTGCTGGTCATGCGCCTCATGGACATACTGCTGGCGCTGCCCTCGCTGCTTCTGGCGGTGGTGGTGGCGGCCATCCTCGGGCCGGGGCTGGTCAACGCCATGCTGGCGGTCTCCATCGTGGTGATCCCGCACTACGCCCGCCTGACCCGCGCCGCGGTTCTGGCCGAGACGGGCAAGGACTATGTCGTCGCCTCCCGCGTCGCCGGGGCGGGGCCGCTGCGGCTGATGCTGGTGGTGATCCTGCCCAACTGCGTGGCGCCGCTCATCGTGCAGGCGACGCTGGGCTTCTCCACCGCCATCCTGGACGCCGCGGCGCTGGGCTTCCTCGGCCTCGGCGCCCAGCCGCCGACTCCGGAGTGGGGCACCATGCTCGCCTCCTCCCTCCAGTTCCTCCAGCGCGCGCCCTGGGTCGTCACCTGGCCCGGCGTCGCCATCCTGGTGACCGTGCTGGCCTTCAACCTGCTGGGCGACGGGCTGCGCGACGCGCTCGACCCCAAGCTGAAGCGATGAGCCGCCATGCCCCTTCTCGACATCGCCAACCTGTCCGTCGAGTTCACCACCCGCGCCGGAACCTTCCGTGCCGTGGACGGCATCGACCTCGCCGTGGCGGAGGGCGAGGTGGTGGGCATCGTCGGCGAGTCCGGCTCCGGCAAGTCGGTGACCTCGCTGGCCGTCATGGGGCTGCTCGGCGGCAACGCCCGGGTGCTGGCCGACCGCATGCGATTCGCCGGGGGCGACCTGCGCAGCCTCGGTGCGGCGCAGCGGCGCCGGATCACCGGGAAGGACGTGGCCATGGTCTTCCAGGAGCCGATGACCAGCCTGAATCCCTGCTTCACCGTGGGCTTCCAGATCATGGAGACGCTGAAGGCGCACGAGGGCCTGTCGGGCCGGGGACTGCGCGCCCGCGCCGTCGAGCTGCTGGAGCAGGTCGGCATCCCGGCCCCGGAAAGCCGCCTGTCGGCCTTCCCTCACCAGCTATCGGGCGGCATGAACCAGCGCGTGATGATCGCCATCGCCATTGCCTGCAACCCGCGCCTGCTGATCGCGGACGAGCCGACGACGGCGCTCGACGTGACCATCCAGAAGCAGATCCTCGACCTGCTGGTCCGCCTCCAGAAGGAGCGGGGGATGGCGCTGATCCTCATCACCCACGACATGGGGGTGGTGGCGGAGACGGCGCAGCGGGTGGTCGTGATGTACGCCGGGCAGGTCGCCGAGACGCGGCCGGTGGAGGCCCTGTTCCAGGCGCCGCGCCACCCCTACACCGGCGCCCTGCTCGACGCCCTGCCGGAACGCGCGCTCGGCCGGCGCCGCCTGCCCACCATCCCCGGCGTGGTGCCGGGGATCGCCGACCGGCCGCAGGGCTGCCTCTTCAACCCGCGCTGCCGCTTCGCCACCGATCGCTGCCGGGCCGAGCGCCCGGCCCTGTTCGAGGTCGACGCCGGGCGGGCGCGCTGCTTCCACCCCCTGCCGGACGGCGTCCACGCCCAGCCGGAGGCGGCGCCATGAGCGGAACCGATGCGGCCGGCCGTCCCGCGGAGACCGGCCGGCCGCCGGTCGTCCTGGAGGCCGTCGATCTGCGCAAGCTCTATGCGGTGAAGCGCGGCGTCTTCAAGCCGCCGGCCATGGTGCGGGCGCTGGACGGCGTGTCCTTCCGGCTGGAGGCCGGGCGGACGCTGGCGGTGGTCGGCGAGTCCGGCTGCGGCAAGTCGACGCTGGCGCGCTCGGTCACCATGATCGAGCCGCCCTCCTCGGGCCGGCTTCTCTACGACGGCCGCGACGTCGTCGGGCGCAGCCCCGCCGAGATGAAGGCGCTGCGGCGCACTGTGCAGATGGTCTTCCAGAACCCCTACGGCTCGCTCAACCCGCGCAAGACGGTGGGCTCCATCCTGGGCGAGCCGCTGGTCATCAACACCCCGCTCGGCCGTGCCGAGCGGCGCGACCGGGCCGTCGCCATGATGGCCAAGGTCGGGCTGCGCCCCGACCAGATCGACCGTTACCCGCACATGTTCTCTGGCGGCCAGCGCCAGCGCATCGCCATCGCCCGCGCGCTGATGCTCAACCCCCGCGTCGTGGTGGCCGACGAGCCGGTTTCGGCGCTCGACGTGTCGATTCAGGCCCAGGTGCTCAACCTGATGATGGACCTTCAGGAGGAGCTGGACCTCGCCTACCTGTTCATCTCCCACGACCTCGGCGTGGTGCGGCACATCGCCGACGCGGTGATGGTGATGTATCTGGGCCGACCGGTGGAGCATGGGCCGAAGGAGGTGGTCTTCACCCGTCCGCGCCACCCCTACACGCGCATCCTGCTGGCCGCCACGCCGCGCGTGAACCCGGCGCTGCGGGCCGGGCGGGTGGTGCCGAAGGGCGAGCTGCCCTCGCCCCTGGACCCGCCGCCGGGCTGCCCTTTCCACAAGCGCTGTCCCCACGCCACCGGGCGCTGCGCGGCCGAGGTTCCGGAGCTGCGCGCGCTGGACGAGCGGCTGGTCGCCTGCCATGACGCCGAACGCATGGCCTGATCGCCGAAACGGTGGCCGGCCGGTTCCGGCAGGAGCGCCACTGTTGTGCGCGGAGCAGCGACGCGGTGCCGCGGCTGCGCGGCGCGACACGACAGGCACCCGGCGTTGAATCCGGCGGCCGGAGCGGCTACCCTTTCTGCAAGCATGGGTATTGCCCGTCGAGGCGCAACTTTCTTCTCTTTGAGAGAAAAGGAAAAACAACATGCCGCTGATGGAGTGGAACGACAAGATGAGCGTCGGCGTCGCCCAGTTCGACAACGAGCACAAGAAGCTCGTCGCCATGGTGAACGAACTGTTCGATGCGGTCCAGGCGGGGCGGGGCAAGGACGCCCTGGGCAAGATCCTGGACGGGTTGATCGCCTACACGAAAACGCACTTCGCCAATGAGGAGCGGTACTTTCAACAGCACGGATACGCCGACTACGCCACGCACAAGGCGGAGCACGACGCCCTCGCCAAGCAGGTGGCGGAGGTGCAGCAGAAGTATCACTCCGGCGCCACCGCCACGCTCAGCATGGAGGTCATGAACTTCCTGAAGAACTGGCTGGTCAAGCACATCCAGGGGACCGACCGGAAATACGGCCCCTTCCTGAACGCCAAGGGCGTGAAATAGCACCGGCCGGACGCTCCCCCCGGGCAGCGGCGAGGCCGCCGGCCGGAGGGCGTCTCCGACGGGGCGTTACCGGCGGCCGCCCTTGCCCGGTTCGCTGACATCCTGGACGGTCTGGCCGACCACGTCGTCGTCCCCGGTCTTGACGGCGAGGTCGGCGATCGCGACCACACCGACGAGGCGCTTGTCCCGGTTCAGGATGGTCAGGCGCCGGATCTGTTTCTCGGCCATGATCTGGGCGGCCTCGCTGCTGTCCTGATCGTCGAAGGCGTAGGCGATGTCCCGGGTCATGGCATCGCCGACCTTGGCGCTGTTGGGATCCTTGCCGTCGGCCACGGCGCGGATGGCGATGTCGCGGTCGGTCAGGGTGCCGACCAGCCGGTCCTGTTCGCCCACCGGCAGGAAGCCGATGTTGGCGTCCCGCATCATGCGCGCGGCCTCCTTCAACGGGGTGTCGGGGCTCACGATGGCGACCTGACGGGTCATGATGTCCCGGATTTGCATGATGCCCTCCATGCTGGACGTCGGGTGCAACCGCCCGGAAAACCGTCCTCCGTCCCCGGAGTTCCCTGGGGCGCGCCCGTAAGGAAGGGGACGCCGCGGGAACTCTTGCCGGGGGGCGGGGTTCATTGGTGGACGGACGGTTCCGAGCCGTTCCGTCCTCGCGTGGTTCCGGTGCAAGGCGCTCTTGCGGCGCTGGCGCGGCGTCCGGCGCCGCGACCCGCGAGGAGTCGACCCGCTTCACCAGGGTGCGCCATGGAAAGCCTCACCGTCCTGTTCGGCTTCGTCGCCATCGTCTCGCTTCTTCTGGTGTTCTCCGCCCTGCGCTGGGCGCGCAACCGGATGGCGCGGACGATCATCCTGCTGCTGTTCGCCCTGATGCTGCCGGCCGCCTACGCGGCGCCCGCCGCGCTGCTCGGCCGGGCCAAGCCGGTCACGCTGGAGTGGCTCGGCTCCAACGTCCAGGAGGCGACGGTGCTCAGCTCGACGGTCGTGGAGAACGAGGCGATCTACCTGACGCTGCTGTGGCAGCAAACGCCGAACCTCTACAGGCTGCCCTGGGACCGCCGCATGGCCGAACAACTCCAGGAGGCGCAGCGCGAGGCGCAACGCAACGGCACCCGGCCGATGATGCGGCTTCCCTTCGAGCGTTCCTGGGACGACCGGGAACCGCGCTTCTACGCGCAGCCGCAGCCCAAGATGCCGGACAAGCCCTACCAGACCAACCCGGGCGTGGAGTTCCAGCACCCCGGCCAGCCGACCTGAGCGGCCCCCAGTGCGCCGTGGTCCGGACCCGGCCGTCCGGAACGGGGACGCTTGAGGCGACGGACGGCCTCGTCTACGGTTCCGGCCAAACCGTCAGCCCGAGGGAGTGAGGCGCCATGCCGTCGTTCGACATCGTGTCCAAGACCGACATCCACGAAATCGACAACGCCATCGCCGGCGTCCGCCGCGAGATCGAGACCCGCTTCGACTTCAAGGGGTCGCGCTGCACCGTGGAGCGCACCGAGAACGACATCACCCTGGTCGCCGACGACGAGCCCAAGTTGCAGCAGATGCAGGAGCTTCTGCGCGTCCATGTGACCCGGCGCAAGCTCGACGCCGCGGCGCTCGACTTCTCCCGCAAGCCGGAGCGCGGGGCCGGCGACACGCTGCGCCATGTCGTCACCGTCAAGCAAGGCATTGCCCAGGATCTCGCCAGGACCATCGTCAAGGGGGTCAAGGACAGCAAGATGAAGGTCCAAATCTCCATCCAGGGCGATGAGTTGCGTGTCACCGGCAAGAAGCGCGATGACTTGCAGGATGCCATCAAACTGGTGCGCGGCATGAAGATCGAGCAGCCGCTGCAATACATCAATTTTCGCGACTGAAGGTGGGGTGGGCAGGAATTTCCCACTTCCCGGGATGTTTCTGCCGGGTTGGGTGGAAAATTCTGCCGGACCGCCGGCCTCCCGGCTCCGTGGAGCGCTGTGCCTTGAACCGGAAGCGCATGGTGTTCCGATGAGCGGAAGCGTCCCGAGGCCATCGTGGCCCGGTTTTTGCCAGAACGCCGGTGATTGCCTGTGTATCAATGGCGCGCGTGCCCATGGCTCATGCGCCAACGGTTGCCGAACGCCGCAGGGGCCATTTGCATGACGACGATGCTCAACGACACCGCCTCGTTGATGCGCATCCGGACCGGGGAGGCGGTGGAGCGCAAGGAAGCGGGCACGCCGCGCCCGCCGGGCGAGTTGGCGGGGCAGTTCGCCGCCATGCTGGAACAGCTCAACGGCGTCGACGCGGGCGCCAGGGACGGGGCACAGGCGGGGACGGCCTCCCTCCCCATCGACGCGGCGGGTGGCACCTGGCTCCGGGCGCCCGAGGGTGACGCGGCAACGCCCTGCCTTGGCGTGGGGGCGGTCAGCCTGTTCGCCCAGAGCGTGGCGGAGGAGGAGGTCACGGTTCCGCTGCCGGCGCAGCCGGAGGAGGCGCTTGAGGTCGTGGAGAGCGCGCTGAAGGCCGGCGGCGCCTCCGACTTCCGCTGGCTGACCACGCTTCTGACCCAGGGCGTGCCGGAAGCGGCGGACGGGAACCCCTGATGCTGTCCTGACGGAGGTGCGTCGCGGCACCGCCGCGTCCCCCGGGCGCCGGATCATACGGCCGGCGCATGAATGCTTCCCTGATCGGCCCGCCTCCGCGGATCTTGGTTTCGCGCCCATATGGGCGTGGTCGGATGCCAGGGCGAGAAATACCGGGGCCAGACGTCAGGACTTTCCGGCCCCGGCATCAGACCGTGCAGAGGAAGCGGCGGCTGGCGCCTTCCAGAACCAGGGCGGTGAGGCGGTTGGTGGCGAAAGCCCCGGTGTCGATGCCGATCCGGTTGGACCGGATTTCCGGCTGGAGGGCGATGGTGTGCCCGTGCACGACCACCTTGCCGTGATCGGCCTGCGAGGCCAGGAATTCCTCGCGGATCCACATCAGGTCCAACGCGTCCTGACGGTCGAGCGGAACGCCGGGGCGGACGCCGGCATGGACGAAGTGGTAGTCGCCGATGCTGACGCAGGTGCGCAGGCGGGTCAGGAAGGATTTGTGGTGGGCGGGCAGGGCGGCGCGGAACTGCTGCTGCGCCTCTTCCAGGCGCTCGGCCGGCGTGGCCTCCGGCGGTGGGACGACCCCGTAGCTGGCCAGCGTCGCGTTGCCGCCGTAGGTGAGCCAGTTGCCCCCGACGCGGGCGTCCTCCAGGAAATCGAGCAGGGTGGCCTCGTGGTTGCCGCGCAGGTGGATCGCGCCGAAGCCCGGCGGCGGGCCGGCCGCCAGCCGCTCGATCACCGCCCGCGACTGCGGGCCACGATCCACATAATCACCGAGAAAGACGATGTGCTTGACGAGGTCGGTGGCGGCGCCGTCGCTTTCGATCTGATGCAGAAGTTGATCCAGGAGGTCGAGGCGGCCGTGGATGTCGCCGACCGCGTAGACGCGCACGCCGCGCGGCACCAACGCCGCGGCAGGTTCCGGTTCCGCCCACAGTTTGCGCGCAAAGCCCAACACCGTCCGCTCTCCCCATCCTGATGCCCGTCGGCAAGGCTCACGCCGGACGGACGCCGGTGGCCGTCGCGCAGCAGCGCTCCCGGTGACAACAGGGCGCCCAGGGGCGCCGTCCACCTCTCACACCAGGGTACTTCCGCTGAGAATATATGGATATGTCAAGCGCTCAGTGCGAATAGCCCCGGAATCCGTAGGGTTGGAGCAGGGACTGGAGTCAGGAGCCCGGCATGGCCCGGTCCAGCGCCGCCAGCAGGCCCTCCAGATGGAGGTCGACCACCCGCCGGTCAAGGCGCGGCCAGTGGTAGACCCGGGCCGCCGTGGGCGACTCCACCTGAAACTCCAGGCGCGACGCGCGGCCGGCACGGATCGGCGGCAGCAGGCGTTCCATCGGGCCGCAGGTCAACCCGACGCGCCGGGCTTCCTTGACCGCGGCGAAGCGCCGGATCATCTCCGCGCCGGCTTCGGCCTCCCCCAGGGCGCCGGTGGCGGCCAGGGCCAGGAAATCCAGGAACTCCGGCGGCGCCCGGTCGGGGCCGCCATCGCCATCGCCATCGCCATCCCGATCCCCATCGAGCGCGCGGGCGAGCCCGGTCAGCTCGGCCGGGGTGTAGAAGCCCTGCGTCCCCGCCCCCTCGACCGTCAGCAACACCGGCCGGTCGAGCGCGATCGGACGGTCGAAGACGATGTGGAGCGTGGTGCATTGAGCGTCGCGCACGGCGTTGACGGTCAGTGCGCTGAGGCCGCCCCGGTTGTCGGGGAAGCCCTGGATGGCGGCCACGGTGCAGCGCCGCGCCGTGCCCTCCCCGACGCAGCTGGCCTCCGCCACGGCGGCCGGGCGCGGCGCGTCGGCCGATGCCGGCGCCGCGCACCCCACCGCGAGCAGGAGAAGCCCAACCCAGCGCGCCATTCCCGATGCTCCCTTCCGCCCGTGGCCGGTTCGACGAGGGCCGAGGGTAGCCGTGGTGGGCTTTCCTGTTGGTTAACGGGCTCACGGGGGGGGAGCGCGGAGCGGGCCGGCCGGTCCGGGTGGTGAGCGAAAGGGCCTGTTCCGTCCCGGCTGCCCCTGGTGTACCCTCTTTGGAGATCAGGGAAGATCGGGTGGGAGGCGGGCATGCCGGTGTGGCGCCGTTACCTTGTGAAGGACGCATCCGGGCGGCTGGACGAGCTGCCGAGCGGGCTGTACGACCGTGCCGACGACGGCACGGCGCCGATCCCGGACTATGCCGGCCGCTGCGTGGAGGTGGTGGCGGCGGTGCTGGTCGGTGAGCAGGGCCGGGCGCCGCGGCTGACCGAGGTCGCCTTTACCAAGCTCTATTTCGACCAGTCCGGCTATGTCGACGCCGTCAAGCGGGAGCGCATGATCCGGCTGATGCTGGAAAGCTGCGCCGACCGACGCTGCCGGTCCCCGGCGCGGCCGGAATGCGCAGCACTCGCCCGGCGCGCCGACGCGGCCCGCCACCAGCTGACGCGGGAGTTCGGCTGGGACCCCGCCCCGGCGGAGGTCAACGCCGTGCTCCACCACCTGGACGGGGCGTCGCGGCCGGCCCGGCGGCCCACCCTGCACTGAGGCCGGCCTTACCCCCCGCCTTCAGCGGCGGGGGAAACGGGCGGCCAGCCGCTCCACGGCGGCGTCGAGGATCTCGTCCTTCTTGGAGAAGCAGAAGCGGATGCAGGTCCGCGGGGCGTCCTCGACGAAAAAGGCGCTGACCGGGATGGCGGTCACGCCGGCCTCGGCGGTCAGCCGCCGGCAGAAATCCTGATCATCCCCGTCGAAGCCGAAGGCCGAGACGTCGGCCACGACGAAATAGGTGCCGGCCGAGGGCAGCACGTCGAAGCCGACCGCGCGCAGGCCGGCGGTCAGCCGGTCGCGCTTGGCCTGGAGCCCGGCGGCCAGCCCGGTGAAGTAGGCGTCCTCCTTGCGCAGCCCATAGGCGACCGCGGCCTGGAGGTTCGGCGGGGTGGTGAAGGTGATGTATTGGTGCGCCTTGGCGACCGGTTGCAGCAGATGCGGGGCGGCGGTCACATAGCCGACCTTCCAGCCGGTCAGCGAGAAGGTCTTGCCGGCCGAACCGATCTTCAGGCAGCGGTCGCGCATGCCGGGCAGCGTCATCAGCGGGATGTGCGGGCGGCCGTCGAAGACGATGTGCTCGTACACCTCGTCGCAGACCGCCAGCGCGTCGAAGCGCTGCACGAATCCGGCGATCAGCTCCAGCTCGGAGCGGGTGAAGACCTTGGCCGCCGGGTTGAGCGGGTCGTTGATGAGGACCAGCTTGGTCCTGGGCGAGAAGGCGGCCTCCAGATCCTCGGCCGTGAAGCTCCAGTCGGGGGCCTTCAGGCTGACGAATCGGGGCACGCCGCCGGCCAGCCGGACGATGGGCAGATAGCTGTCGTACATGGGCTGGAAAAGCACCACCTCGTCGCCCGGATCGATCAGGCCGAGCAGGCAGGCGGTCAGCGCCTCCGTGGCGCCGGACGTCACCATGACCTCGCTCCTCCAGTCGACGTCCAGCCCGTAGAAGCGCGCAGCATGGGCGGCCAGCGCCTCGCGCAGTTCCGGCGTGCCCATCATCGACGGGTACTGGTTCCAGCCCTCCAGGAGCGCGCGCGCCGCCGCGTCCAGAACGTCAGCCGGCCCGCGCTCGTCGGGGAAGCCCTGGCCGAGGTTGATCGCGCCGTGCTGCTCCGAGAGACGGGACATGATCTCGAAGATCGTGGTTCCATAGCTCGACAGAAGTGCGTTGCCCGACTTCACCGCTTCCCGCTCCCCGCTCCGTGATGCCGAGGGGCCTGCGATGGCCACCATCGAATGCCTTAGGCTCAAACCCGGCAGCCTGAAGTTTCGTGCGTTCGATCTGAATCGCACGAAACTCCTGGCCATTGTTCTGCGAGCGGAGTCACGCTTCGAATCGATTCCGATTCCACGCGATCCGCTCCTTGGCTTCCACGCGATCCGCTCCTTGGCCCCGCAATGTGCGAAACGGTCCGATGACCGGCCGATCATGGATCGCCGAATGCGCCCGCCGTGAGACCCGGCGCAGGATGGAGATGGACGCCGGTCTTGTCCAGCGAGCCGACGTCGCATCGCCGCGGCATCCGGATCTGCCGTTTTGATTGCATTAACATAATGCAATGCTCTTAATAAGAGTGTCTCGCGGCGCCCAGGCACCAAAGAATCGATCACGTCCCGCCGGTAGCATCTTGGTAATTCTTTTGGTTTAGAGTTCATACGTTTAGCAGGCTTCCGGATGCTTCGGCGGCGCCAACGCGCCGCTGGCGGCGCAGGGCGGGCGGGACAAGGTTATGGCATGAGAGCGCCGGTCTCCTTCACCGGGGGGGTCTTGGTCTTCACCGCCATCGCGCTGGCGGCGGTGTGGGGCGGCTACGCCCGGCTCTCCCGCGCCGTGCTGGACAACCAGACCCAGGAGATGGTCGCCCGCGCCGGGACAATGGCACGGGCCTTCGAGAAACACACGCACCGCGTCCTCCATGAGGTCGACGTGGCGCTGCGCAACATCGCCCTGAACGTCGCGCAGGGCGGTCTGGAGGGGGGCCGCCGTTTCATCGAACGGGGCTTCTACGATCCCGACCTGATCCGTCATTTCTCCGTCACGGACGCGGCCGGCGCGGTGGTCTGCTGCGGCACCGCCGCGGATGCCGGGGCGGCCCTCGACAACGAGGCCCTGGTCGCCTTCCACCGGACCCCCGCCGGGGCCGACCGCATGCACCTCGGGCCGGCGGTGCCCGGTGCGCCGGCCGGGCATCCGCTTCTGCGGCTCAGCCGCCGGCTGAACGGGCCGGACGGCGGTTTTGCCGGGCTGGTCGTCGCCAACATCGACTCCAACTACCTGTCGGGCCTGTACCAGCCGGCGGCGCTGGGGCCGAACGGGACGGTGACGCTGATCGGATTCGACCGGGTGATCCGCGCCCGCGGGGGACGCCAGGCGCCGCGGGGCATCGGGGTGGCCATCCCTCATTCCAAGCTTTGGGAGGAGCTGGAGCGGTCGCCGGACGGGGTGTACTGGCAGGACAGCCTGACCGACGGCCTGAGGCGCGCTTTCGTCTACCGCCGGATCGACGGTTACCCGCTGGTGGTCGCGGTCGGCGCGGCCGAAGTGGACGTCGAGGCGGCGGCGGCCGGTCTGCGGGGCACCCTGTCGGTCATCGCGGTCCTGCTGAGCGCCTCGATCGTCCTGGTGGCCACCTTTCTGGTGGAGCAGCACCGCACGGCCGAGCGGCTGCGGGCCGCGCTCAACGTGAATCGCGACTTCCTGGCCCGCGTCAGCCACGAGCTGCGCACCCCGCTGAACGCCATCATCGGCTTCTCCGAGGTGATCAAGGAGCAGATGCTGGGTCCGCAGGCCGGCCGGCGCTATGCCGACTACGCCAAGGACATCCATGATTCGGGGCGGCACCTGCTGACTCTCATCGACGACATCCTGGATCTGTCCCGCCTCCAGGCCGGAGCCCAGGCGCTGCATCTGGAGCCGGTGGACGCCGCCATGGCCGTGGACTGGGCCGTCCGCATCATCGCCCCCCAGGCCGAGGCCAAGGGCATCCGGCTGGAATGGGAGGTCCCGCCCGGCCGCCACTGCATCACCGCGGACGAGCACGCGCTCAGGCAGATGTTGCTCAATCTGCTGAACAACGCGGTCAAGTTCACGCCGGACGGCGGGTGCATCCAGGTGACGGTCGGCGTCGGGGCGAACGGGCGCTGCCACATCCGCATCGTCGACAACGGGATCGGCATGACGCCGGAGCAGTTGCGCCAGGCGGCCGTTCCCTTCGGGCAGACGTCGGCCCTGGTCACCCGCGCCGGCCAGGGGACCGGCCTCGGCCTTCCCATCGTCAAGTCGCTGATGGAGGCCCATGGCGGGCGCCTGCGCATCGACAGCCACCCCGGCCGGGGAAGCCAGGTGACCCTGGAGTTCGCGGCCTGAGCGGCGGTCCGCTCCGCCCCGCAAAGCCATGGCGAAACGCTTGGCGCTTGGGCATACTCCCGCCGGATTTTTCAAGCGTCGCGCCGGCCGCCTTGGCGCCGGGCGGCCGGTCCAGGGAATCTCGAATGTTGCGTGCGTTGGCGCGTGTCTGTGCCGTCCTTGTCGCGTCCTCCGTCCCCGTCGCCGCCGCCGAGACCGCGCCGGCCGAGGGGGTGCCCTTCGGCGTCTCCGGCGCCGAGGTGGTGGCCGAACGCGACGTCCCCCAGGCCTGCTTCACCTTCACCGACCGGCTGGAGAAGTCGCGCACGGTGGATTACCGCGACCATGTCGAGGTCGTTCCCGTCGGCGAGGGCGCGGCCTTCGAAGGCAGCCCGGTGGCGCGCGACCGGACCTTGTGCGTCGAAGGGCTCCGCCACGGGCAGAAGTACCGCATCACCCTGCGCGAAGGGCTGCCCGGCGGCGACGGCCGGAGCCTGGCGGCGGCCGACAGCCGTGAAATCGAGGTGCCCAACCGCAAGCCCAGCCTCGCCTTCCGCGGTGCGGGCTACATCCTGCCGCGAATCGGGGCGGACGGGCTGCCCCTGCGCTCCATCAACCTCGACCGCGCCCGGCTTCAGGTGCTGCGCATCAACGACCGCTCGCTGGTCGAGAAGATTTACTTCGGCCGCATCGCCCAGCAGCTCTCCGACCACGAGGTGGGCGAGATCCTCGACCGCGCCGGCCAGGAGGTGTGGCGTGGCGAGATGGCCATCAGCAACGTCCGCAACCAGGCCGTCGTCACGCCCTTTCCCATCGACGCCGTGCTGGGCCGGCTCGATCCCGGCGTCTACATCGCCGTGGCCGGCGCCGAGGAGGTCACGCCGGGCGGCTGGGACCACAAGGCGACGCAGTGGTTCGTGGTCTCCGACCTCGGCCTGAACACCATCATGGGCGAGGACGCGCTGGTGGTCTTCGCACGCTCGGTCTCCGGCGCCACGCCGGAGGCGGGGGTGGAGTTGCGCCTGCTCGCCCGCAACAACGCCGAGCTGGGCAAGGTGAGCACCGGCCCCGACGGGATCGCCCGCTTCGACCTGGCCGCCCTGCGCGCCGCCGGGGGCGAGGCCCCACAGGCCCTGTTCGCCTACCGCGGGGCGGGCGACTTCGGTTTCCTCGACCTTGCCGCCCCGGCCGGCGGCACCGCCCGCCCGGCCCCCGGCCAGCCCGACGCCTTCCTCTACACCGAACGCGGCATCTACCGTCCGGGAGAGACGGTGAACCTGGCGGTGCTTCTGCGCGACGCCGACGCCAAGCCGGTCGCCGGGCGGTCGCTGACCTTGCGCATCCTGCGGCCGGACGGATTCGAGGTGGAGCGGCGTCCGCTGGCCGACGCCGGGGGCGGTGGCTTCACCACCCGCATCGGGCTTCCCGGCAACGCCTATCCCGGCCCGTGGACCGTCACCGTCCACGCCGATGCCGAGCCGGGCGCCACGCCGTCCCCGGCCGCGGGAGCGGCCGCCCCGGCCGGTGGGCCGGCCTCCGGAGCGCCGGCGCTCGGCCCGGCGCTTGGCCGGGTCGAGTTCCTGGTGGAGGACTTCGTGCCGCCGCGGCTCGACGTCGCCCTGACGGCAGCCGACCGCGAACTGCCGGCCGACGGCCGGACGGTCCTGACCATTGACGGGCACTTCCTCTACGGCGCCCCGGCGGCGGGCCTGCCGGGCCAACTGGCGGTGACCCTGCGGGCGGCGGAGAACCCCTACCCGAACCTGCCCGGCTACCGTTTCGGCCTGGCCCAGGAGGAGGTGGCGCCCCAGCGCTCCGAATTGCCCGGCTTCACCACCAACCGCAACGGCCAGGCCGAAGTCGAGCTGGGTCTGCCCAAGCCGCCGGAAAGCACGCGGCCGCTGGAGGCCGTGGTCCGGGCCACCCTGCTCGATGTCGGCGGCCGCTCGGTCAGCCGCGACCTGATCCTGCCGGTGCGCCACCAGCCCTTCGCCATCGGCATCCGCCCGCGCTTCGAAGGCGAGGGCGTGCCGGAGGGGGCGACCGCCAGCTTCGACGTGCTCGCCGTCAGTCCCGACGGCACCCCCGTCGACCGGGAGGAGCTGTCCTACGAGCTGTTCGAGGAGGAGCACGACTACGTCTGGTTCGAGGCGAACGGGCGCTGGGACTACAAGGTGACGGTGCGCGACCAGCGCGTCACCGGCGGCTCGCTGGCCACGCAGCTGTCCAAGCCGGGAACGGTGGAGGCGCCGGTGAACGCCGGCCGCTACCGGCTGGAGGTGTTCGATCCCAAGACCGGCGTCGCCACCAGCCTGCGCTTCGCCGCCGGCTGGTGGATGACCCCGACCGACGGCGAGCGGCCCGACGAGGTGGACGTGACCGTCATGCTGCCCTCCTATCGGGGCGGCGAGACGGCCCGCGTCCATGTGAAGCCGCCCTACGACAGCCAGGTCTTCATCGCCGTCGCCGACCGCAGGGTCCGCCACGCCTCCACCCACCGGATCGGGCCGGAGGGCGCCTTCCTGGAGATCCCGGTCGATCCGGCCTGGACCGGCGGCGTCTATGTGCTGGCCACCGCCTTCGCCACGCCCGACCCCCAGGCCAAGGGTGCGCCGCGCCGCGCGGTCGGCCTGTCCTGGCTGTCGGTGGACGCGGCGCAGCGGACGCTCGACCTGCGCATCGAGGCCCCGGCGACGACCGAACCGCGCCGCCAGGTGAACGCCGAGCTGGTGGTCGAGGGCGCGGCGGAAGGCCAGCCGGCCTATGTGACGCTGGCGGCGGTGGACGACGCGGTGTCGCAGCTGACCGAGCGCCGCGCCCCGGACCCGAAGGAGCATTACCTCGGCAAGCGCCGCCTGGCGGTGGAGTTGCGCGACTCCTTCGGCCGGCTGATCGACCCGGTGGCGCCGGACCCGGCGCGGGTGCGGCCCGGCGGCGCCACCCGCCTGCGCCCGGTCGGCGTGAGGGTGCCGCAGAAGTCGGAACGGGTCGTCTCGCTGTTTTCCGGAATCCTGCCGGTGGGCGCCGGCGGCCGGCTGTCGGTGCCGCTGGAGGTTCCCGACTTCCAGGGCCGGCTGCGCCTGACGGCGGTGGCGTGGAGCGGCGACCGGCTGGGCTACGCGGAGTCCCGGATCCTGGTGCGCGACCCGGTGCTGGCCGATCTCGCCGTGCCGCGATTCCTGGCCCCCGGTGACCGGGCGGTGGTGCCGGTGTCCCTCGACAATGCCGGCGGCCCCGCCGGCAGCTACCGCATCACGCTGACGGCGAGCGGGGCGGTATCCCTGGACGGGTCCGGCGACGCCACGGCGAGCCTCGGGCGCGGCAAGCGGGTCACCATGGAGCGGGCGCTGCGCGCCGACTCGGTCGGCGTCGGCCACGTCACCCTCGACCTCGTCGGGCCGGACGGCCTTCGGGTGACGCGCCGGTGGGAGATCCCGGTGCGTCCGGGCAGCGCGCCGGTGATCCGCCGCGCCGTCGCGATGCTGGCCCCCGACCGCAGCGTCGCCGTGCCCGCCGACCTGACGGCCGGCCTGCGCCCGGAGACCGTCTCGGCGGCGCTGTCGCTGGGGATCCTGCCGGAGATCGATGTGCCCGGCCTGCTCACCACGCTGGAGCGGTCCGGCACCGGCGGCCTGGAAGCCGCGGCCAGCCGCGCCCTGCCGTTGCTGGTGCTGGGCGACGTGGCGGTCGCCCTCGGTCTCGACACCGAGGAGCGGGTCAAGGCGCGCGTGCAGCGCGCCGTCGACCGGGTGCTGACCATGCAGCGGCCGGACGGCTCCTTCGCCGCCTGGTCGCCGAAGGGGGAGAGCGATTCCTGGCTGACCGCCTACGCGCTGGACATCCTCGGCCGTGCCCGGGCGAGCGGCTACCGCGTCCCGGAAGCGCCCTACCGCAAGGGGCTGGACGGGCTGAAGGCGGCGCTCGACAACGCCTGGGTGGAGGCCGAGGAGCTTCCCGGCCGGGCCTACGCGCTCCATGTGCTGGCCCGGGCGAAGATGGTCGACGCCGGCGCCGTGCGCTACTTCCAGGAAACCTTCTGGGACAAGCTGCCGACCGACTTCGCCCGCGCCCAGGTCGCCGCCGCGCTCGCCGCGCTCGGCGAGGGAGCCGGCGCGGCCGAGGCGTTCGACCGCCTGACCGGCGCCCGCATCGGGTCGTCGAGCCTGCGAGACTACGGCTCCCCGTTGCGCGATGACGCCGGCGTGGTGGTGCTGATGGCCGAAAGCGGGGCGGCCGAGCGCGAGCGGCTGGATCAGGCGGCGGAGCGGCTGGCCAAGACCTATGCCGCCGTGCGCGTCACCGGCGCGCAGGAGCAGGCTTGGCTGCTGCTGGCCGCCAAGGCCCTGGTCGACCGCGCGCCGGCCATGAAGGTGGCGGTCGGCGAGCAGGTGATGGAGGGGGCCAAGCCGCTGTTCCAGCGGATCGATCCCGCCTCGCCCCCGGCGCTGCGCAACGCCGGCGGCGAGCCGTTGCGCCAGATCGTCTCGGTCGTCGGAGTCGCCGAGGCGCCGCCGGAGCCGGAGGAGCAGGGCATCAGCATCGCGCGCCGTGTCTTCGACATGGCCGGAAACCCGGTCGACCTCAAAGCCGTGCGGCAAAACGACCGGCTGGTCGTGGTGCTGGAGGGCGGGACGGCCGACCCGGTGGACCATCAGGCGCTGGTCAGCGATCCGCTGCCGGCGGGTTTCGAGATCGAGACGGTGCGGCTGGCCGGAGGTGCACCGCTGGGCGAACTGTCCTGGCTGGGCGAACTGACGGTGCCGCGCCATGTGGAATACCGCGACGACCGCTTCGTCGCCGCGGTGGAGCTGACCAAGCAGGCGCCGCGCTTCCGCCTGGCCTATCTGGTGCGGGCGATGACCTCCGGCGATTTCGCGCTGCCCGGCGCGACCGTGGAGGATCCGCACCGTCCCCACCGGGCGGCGCGCACCGCCGCCGCCCGCCTGCATGTCCTGCCGGAATGATGCGGACGGCGCGTGGAGGCTCCGTCCGTATCGCTCTTCGTGCAGGTTGCCCGCGCAAAGCGATGCCGGGTTCCGTCAAAGGCGCTTGATGGAAGCCATCATTCGCCTTTGACAGGGCAGGGGCGGCGGACGTCGGTCTTCCCCGGAGTTTCCAATCCCGCCCCGCCGGGCCGGCATGGCGAGGTCGCTTCGGCGGAGGCCGCGGCCCGCTTCGGCATCACAGGATTTCCCGCTTCTCCGCCTCGCGGTGGCGGGTGATCCGCATCATGACCGCCACCACGACCGCGAAGAATGCGGTCAGCGCCACATAGAAGAACAAGGCCAGCCCGACCGTCATGGTGCCCACCAGCACCATGGCCAGAATCCATATGCCCAGCGAGACGATGGCGCGTGACGACATCGGTGGTCCCAACCCATGCTGGTCCGCCCTGGGCCGGTGGCGATGGGCGAATCTTCGTTGATGATTCGAGGGTGCCATCGTTTGGTGTCGTAACGATGCGTGGCATCCTGTCACTGCGCGCGCGCGCCGCACCCCCAAGGAACAGGCCGCGTCACCGGATTGTTGCGGCCGCAGGGCCGCCGCCGTTCCGTGAGGCGGCCGCCGTGGCCGGTCCCCCCTCCGGAGCCGATCGAGGCCGGCGCGCCGGCAGGGTTTGGCGACTCCGCCCACGCGCAAGCGGGCCGTCGACCGCCGTGTCCGGCGGTTGCGGGCGTTCCGACCCCGGCCTTGACAGCCAAGGTTCGCCCCCTTACCTTTACGTAAACGTCAGCTTGCGGTGCCGCGGGGCGGTGGCGCCGTCGGGAGGAAGGGGCGCCCATGGTGCAGGCCGCTGCCGCGCAGGATCGAAGAGGGCTGGACGAGGAGTCCCGCACCTACGCCATCGGCGAGCTGGCCGGGGAATTCGGCCTCACCCACCGCACCATCCGCCATTACGAGGAAGAGGGGCTGCTGTCCCCGGGGCGCGACGGGCTGAGCCGGGTCTACGGCCACCGTGACCGGGCCCGTCTGGCCCTGATCTGCCGGGGCAAGCGGCTGGGATTCAGCCTCGCCGAAATCCGGGAGTTCCTGAACCTCTACGAGTCCCGCGGCCTCCAGCTCGACCAGATGCGCTACGCGCAGAGGCTTGCCCGGCGCCGCATCGCCCAACTCGAACGCCAGCTCCAGGACGTCCAGCAGACGCTGGCGGAGCTGCGCAGCATGGACACCCAGATCTCCGAACATTTCCGCCGCAACGGGATCACGGAGACGCAGAGCACGGAGGACACGCACCCATGACATCGCCCACGACGTCGGTCGTCATCGCCGGCTACGCCCGCTCCCCCTTCGCCTTCGCCGGCAAGGGCGAACTGGCCAGTGTCCGCCCCGACGACCTGCTGGCCGGAGTCGTCGCGGCGCTGGTCGAGCGCAGCGGCGCCGACCCGCAGGATGTCGAGGATGTGATCGTCGGCTGCGCCTTCCCGGAAGGCGAGCAGGGCCTGAACGTCGCCCGCACCGTCGCCTTCCTGGCCAAGCTGCCGCAGACCGCGGCGGCCACCACGGTCAACCGCTACTGCGGCTCGTCGATGCAGGCCGTGCATCAGGCGGCCGGCGCCATCCGGATGGGCGCCGGCGAGCTGTTCGTGTGCGGTGGCGTGGAATCCATGAGCCGCGTCCCGATCATGGGGTTCAACCCGTTGCCGCACCCCGGCCTGAAGGAATCCTACCCCGAGGCCTACTGCTCCATGGGCATCACCGCGGAGAACGTCGCCCGCCGCTACGGGATCGGGCGCGACGACCAGGAAGCCTTCGCCGCCGCCTCCCACGCCAAGGCCGCCGCCGCCCAGGCCGAGGGCCGCTTCGACGCCGAGCTGGCGGTGGTCCGGACCCCGGACGGCGCCACGGTGGAGCGCGACGGCTGCGTGCGACCCGGCACCACGGCGGACAGGCTGGCGGAGCTGAAACCGGCCTTCCTGGCCGACGGCACGGTGACCGCCGGCACCTCCTCGCCGCTGACCGACGGGGCGGCGGCCGTGCTGGTCGCCAGCGAGGAGTACGCCCGCGCCAAGGGCCTGCCGATCCTCGCTCGCATCCGCTCGGTCGCGGTCGCCGGCTGCGCGCCGGAGCTGATGGGGCTGGGGCCGGTCCCGGCGGTGGCGAAGGCGCTGCGGCGGGCCGGCCTGTCGATGGGGGACATCGACGTGGTCGAGCTGAACGAGGCTTTCGCCGCCCAGGCCATCGCCTGCCTGCGCGACCTCGACGCTGATCCGGCCAGGGTCAATCTGGACGGCGGGGCCATCGCGCTCGGCCACCCGCTGGGGGCCACCGGCGCGCGCATCACCGGCAAGGCGGCGTCGCTGCTGAAGCGGGAGGGCGGGCGCTTCGCCCTGGCCACCCAGTGCATCGGCGGCGGCATGGGCATCGCCACCGTCCTGGAAGCGGTCTGACGGCGCGGCCCCCGAGGGAGAAAGAGCCATGGAGATCAAACGCGCCGCCGTGATCGGGTCGGGCGTGATGGGCAGCGGCATCGCCGCCCATTTCGCCAACGCCGGCATTCCCGTCGTCCTGCTGGACATTCCGGCCAGGGACGGGGAGGACCGCAGCGCCATCGCCCGCGCCGCCGTCCAGCGCCTGCTCAAGGCCGATCCGGCCCCCTTCATGCACCCGCGCAACGCCCGGCTGGTGACGCCGGGCAACCTGGAGGACGACCTGGGCCTCCTCGCCGAGGTGGACTGGATCGTCGAGGCCATCGTCGAGGACCCCGCCGTCAAGGCCGATCTCTACCGGCGAATCGACCCGGTGCGCAAGCCGGGCTCGGTGGTGTCCTCCAACACCTCCACCATCCCGCTGAGGCTGCTGGTCGAGGGGCAGTCGGAGGCGTTCCGGCGCGACTTCCTGATCACCCACTTCTTCAACCCGCCGCGCTACATGCGTCTTCTGGAAGTGGTGGGCGGGGCCGAGACCCGCCCCGAGGCGCTGGCCGCGGTCGCCGAGACCGGCGACCGCCGGCTCGGCAAGGGCGTGGTCCATGGCAAGGACACGCCGGGATTCATCGCCAACCGCATCGGCGTCTACTGGATCCAGACCGCCATCAACGCCGCCGTCGATCTCGGCCTGACCGTGGAGGAGGCCGACGCCGTGGTCGGCCGGCCCATGGGGATTCCGAAGACCGGCGTGTTCGGGCTGGTCGATCTCGTCGGCCTCGACCTGATGCCGCACATCGCCCGCAGCCTGCTGGCCACCCTGCCGGCGGACGATCCCTACCGCGCCGCCCACCGCGAGCACCCGGTCATCACCCGGATGATCGCCGAGGGCTACACCGGCCGCAAGGTCAAGGGCGGCTTCTACCGGATGAACCGGGCCGGCGGGGCGCGGGTGCGGGAGGCCGTCGATCTCGTCACCGGCGCCTACCGCCCGGCCGTGAAACCCAAGCTGGACAGCCTGGCCGCCGCCGGACGCGACCTGAGGGCGCTGGTCGACCACCCCGACCGCACCGGCCGCTACGCCCGCCTCGTGCTGGCGCGGACGCTGGCCTACGCCGCCGGGCTGGTTCCGCAGATCGCCGACAGCATCGTCGCCGTCGATGAGGGCATGCGCCTCGGCTACAACTGGACCCACGGGCCGTTCGAGCTGATCGACCGGCTGGGCACGGCCTGGTTCGCCGAGCTGTGCCGCAGCGAGGGGATCCCCGTCCCGCCGCTGGTCGAGGCGGCCGCCGGCCGGCCCTTCTACCGGGTGGAGGAGGGCCGGCTCCAGCACCTGACCACGGCCGGCGTCTACGACGACGTCGTCCGCCCCGACGGCGTTCTGCTGCTGTCCGACGTCAAGCGGGCCTCGCGGCCGGTGTGGAAGAACGGTTCGGCCAGCCTGTGGGACATCGGCGACGGCGTGCTGTGCGTCGAGTTCACCGGCAAGATGAACGCGCTCGACGGCGACGTCATGGCCGCCTACGGCAAGGCCATGGCCCTGATCGGCGACGGCCGGGGCGCCTGGAAGGCCCTGGTCATCCACAACGAGGCCGACACCTTCTCGGTTGGTGCCAACCTGGCCCTCGCCCTGTTCGCGCTGAACATCGGCCTGTGGCCGCAGATCGAGGAGATGGTGGAGAGCGGCCAGCGCACCTACCGCGCGCTGAAGCAGGCGCCCTTCCCCGTGGTGGCGGCGCCCAGCGGGCTGGCGCTGGGTGGCGGCTGCGAGATCCTGCTGCATTGCGACCATGTCCAGGCGCACGCCGAGACCTACATGGGCCTGGTCGAGGTCGGCGTCGGCCTGATCCCGGGCTGGGGCGGCTGCACCGAGATGCTGGCCCGCCACGCCGCCAACCCGAAGGCGCCCCGCGGCCCCATGCCGCCGGTCGCCGCCGCCTTCGAGACCATCAGCCTGGCCAAGGTCGCCAAGTCGGCGGCGGAGGCCAAGGACCTGCTGTACCTGCGGGCCGGCGACGGCATCACCATGAACCGCGACCGCCTGCTCGCCGATGCCAAGGCCAAGGCGCTGGAACTCGCCGCGGGCTATCGCCCGCCCGAAAAGACCGTCTTCACGCTTCCCGGCCCGGCCGGCCGCGCCGCGCTGGAGCTGTTCCTGGAGGGCTTCGCGCTCCAGGGCAAGGCGACCCCGCACGACCGCGTGGTCTGCGCCGCCCTGGCCGAGGTGCTGACCGGCGGCGACGCCGATCCCACCCGGCCGGTGGAGGAGGAGCAGCTGCTCGCCCTGGAACGCCGGGCCTTCATGGCTCTGGTGCGCACCGAGGGAACGATCGACCGGGTCGAGCACATGCTGACCACCGGCAAGCCGCTGCGGAACTGAGGGGGGAGAACCGAGAATGCCGATCTACAAGGCTCCGCTGCGGGACGTGCGCTTCGTCCTCGACGCCATCGTGGGGGCCGACGCCCTGTCCCGGCTGCCCGGCTGCGAGGAGGTCACGCCCGATCTCGTCCACCAGATCCTGGAGGAGGGCGCCAAGCTGTGCGAGGAGGTGCTGTTCCCGCTGAACCAGCCCGGCGACGCCGAGGGCTGCCACTACGAGAACGGGACGGTGCGCACGCCCAAGGGCTTCAGGGAGGCCTACGCCACCTACGCCGAGGCGGGCTGGACGGGCCTGTCCTGCGACCCGGAATACGGCGGCCAGGGCCTGCCGACCCTCGTCAACACGCTGCTGGAGGAGTTCATCTGCTCCGCCAACCTCAGCTTCGGCATGTATCCCGGCCTCTCGCTCGGCGCCTACAACGCGCTGGCCATGCACGGGTCGGAGGAGCTGAAGGCCCGCTTCCTTCCCCGGCTGGTGGACGGCAGCTGGTCGGGCACCATGTGCCTGACCGAGCCGCAGGCTGGCACCGACCTCGGCATCATCCGCACCCGCGCGGTGCCGCAGGCCGACGGCAGCCACCGGATCACCGGCACCAAGATCTTCATCTCCGCCGGCGAGCATGACCTGACCGAAAACATCCTGCATCTGGTCCTGGCCCGCCTGCCCGACGCGCCCGCGGGCACCCGCGGCATCAGCCTGTTCCTGGTGCCCAAGTTCCTGCCCGACGCGGAGGGGCGGCCGGGACCGCGCAACGGCGTGTCCTGCGGCTCCATCGAGCACAAGATGGGGATCAAGGCGTCGGCAACCTGCGTCATGAACTTCGAGGAGGCGACCGGCTGGCTGGTCGGCGAGCCCAACAAGGGCATGCGCGCCATGTTCGTGATGATGAACGCGGCCCGCCTCGCCGTCGGCATCCAGGGGCTGGGGCTGGCCGAGGTCAGCTACCAGAACGCGGTGGCCTACGCCCGCGAGCGGCTCCAGGGCCGCGCGCTGTCGGGAGCCAAGGCGCCCGACCGCCCCGCGGACCCGATCATCGTGCATCCCGACGTGCGCCGGAACCTGCTGACCGCCCGCGCCTACACCGAGGGCGCCCGCGCCCTCGGCGCCCTGGTCGGCTACAAGCTCGACGTCGCCGGGCGGCACCCCGACGCCCGGACGCGCGCCGAGGCGGACGAGTTCGTCCAGCTCATGACCCCGATCGTCAAGGCGCTGTTCACCGACATCGGCTTCGAGGCGGCGAACATCGCGGTGCAGGTGCACGGGGGGCACGGCTTCATCTGGGAGACCGGCGTCGAGCAGTATGTGCGCGACGCCCGCATCTGCCAGATCTACGAAGGCACCAACGGCATCCAGGCGCTCGACCTGGTGGGGCGCAAGCTGCCCCAGGACATGGGCCGGCTGCTGCGCCGCTTCTTCCACCCGGTGGCGGCGGAGCTGGAGGCAGACCTTGAGACCGAGGCGCTGGCCGAGTTCGTCCTGCCGCTGGCCAAAGCCTTCGCCAAGCTCCAGCAGGCCACCGCCGTCGTCGCCCAGAAGGGGCTGAAGGATCCGGAGGAGGCGGGTGCCGCCGCCAGCGACTACCTGCGCCTGTTCGGGCTGGTCGCCCTGGGGTGGATGTGGCTGCGGATGGTGAAGGCGGCCCGCGCCGGGCGTGCGTCCGGGACGGGCGACGACGCCTTCCTCGCCGCCAAGGAGGCGACCGCGCGATTCTACATGACCAAGCTGCTGCCTCAGACGAACGCCCTGTTCATCACCATCATGGCCGGCGCCGGCCCCGTGATGGAGCTGGAGGACGCCGCCTTCTGACACGGGCCGGCGGGCGGGACACGGCTTTTTTGTCTCAACGCGAGTCCTATGCCTTAGGGCCGGGAGTGGTGTAATCTGCACCGGTCCCGGCCCTTCCTCGTGAAGGCAGGATTCACAAGGGAAGACCCGGAGCATTACGCCGGATGCTGTTCTTGAAGACGGTGCCTTGCACCCTGTTCGCTCTCTTTTACTCCATGAATGCCCATCACCACGGGGCGGCTACTTGCTGGAATGCCTATGAGTGTAACTAAGGTTAAATTCCGGTTGTCCGCCCGTGCCGAATCGTGGTACGTCTGAATAGACATTACCTTAGATAAGGACTTTTAATATCTTCTGGATTTGGGTCATATGATCATTGAAAGTGACCGACATTCTTTCGAAGGCGGCGTAACGGACCATTGAAGCACTGTGTGAAGCACTGTGTACGGGGGCATGACTCATGAGGATCCTGATCGGAGACGACCATGTGCTTTTCCGGGAGGGATTGCGCAGGTTGCTGGAGCAGCTCAAGGAGGGCGCCACCTTCCAGGAGGCCAGCAACTTCGATGAGCTGCTGGACTTGGCGGGCCGGGGGGAGACCTATGACCTCGTCCTGACCGACCTTCGCATGCCCGGCTGGCCGGGCTTCAGCGGCATCCAGGCGCTGCGCGAGCGGCAACCCGACGCCAAGGTCGTCGTCGTGTCCGCGTCGGAGGCGCATCACGACGTGCGGGATGCCCTGGAGCACGGCGCCGCCGGCTACATCCCGAAATCGTCCAGCGTGAAGATCATGCTGAGCGC
This sequence comes from Pseudomonadota bacterium, assembly GCA_023416455.1. GTDB lineage: Bacteria > Pseudomonadota > Alphaproteobacteria > Azospirillales > Azospirillaceae > Azospirillum. The sequence continues at coordinate 60,098 of JAEZHQ010000129.1, forward strand.
GCTCGACCTGATCTTTTCCGGTGGGGTGTATGTGCCCCCCACCGTGCTGCGCGAAGGCGGCGAGGCGGAGGCGCGCGGCGGCACGGTGGTTCCGCCGGCCGACCCGCAGCTTGAGCAGCTGCTGACCCAGCGCCAGCGGGAGGTGCTGGAGCGCCTGCGCGAGGGCAAGTCCAACAAGCAGATCGCGCACGAACTCGGCCTGTCCGAAGGGACGGTCAAGATTCACATGACGGCGATCTTCAAGTCGCTGGGCGTGCGCAACCGCACCCAGGCGGCCATGGCCTTCCCGCAGTCGCATTCCGCCTGATCCGGTCCCGCGCCCCCCTGCGGCCTCATGAAGGCGTCCGATGGCTCGTATCGGACGCCTTCGCTCAAAGAACCGGCCGACCAGGAGGCCATCCGGGCGCCGTCCGTTTCAGCGCATGCCGGCCACGTAGCCGCGCAGCGACTCCACCTCCAGCTCGGCGTCGTCCAGCCGCGTCTTGACGGCGTCGCCGATGCTGACCAGGCCGACCACACGGCCATCCTCCAGGATGGGGATGTGGCGGATCCGCCGCTCCGTCATCACGCTCATGATCTGCGACATGGTGTCGGTGAGGCGCCCGGTGACCAGCTCCCGGGTCATCAGCTCAGCAGCCGTGCGCTCCAGCACAGCCGGACCCTCCGCGGCCACGGCGCGGACGATGTCGCGCTCGGACAGAATGCCGGCGGGGGATCCATCGTCCTCCATCACCAGCACGGCGCCGATGTGGTTCTGGCTGAGCGTCCGGGCGACCGCGGCGATGCGTTCACCCGGGCTTGTGGTGACGATGCGGCTGCCCTTCCTCTTCAAGACGGCGGCGACATGCATGGCGGCGGCTCCTCCCTTGCGTTTCCCGCAGAATGATAATGCTCCCACCGGCGGGGGTGGCAACGGAAGGCGCGAAAAAGAAAGACCGGGACCCTCCTTTCGGGGTAGGCGCCGGTCACTTTCGGCGGTGGCGGGCGGCTGGTCCGGCGCGTGCCTGCGTGGGCGGGGTCAGCCTGCCAGGATCAACGTCAGGCTGCACACCCACAGCCCCGCCGCCAGCACCCCCGTGGCGCGGGCGTAGCGCATGTAGGTTTCTTTCAGCGTGCGCATCAGAATGGGCTGGGCCAGGGGTTCCGGGGGCCGGTGGCTCCGGTCGAGGAGCATCCACAGCTCGGTGGTCCGGTGCGAGCGGAAGGGTGCCCGCAGCGCTTTCAGGAGCAGCGTCGCGACCAGAAGAGAGGTGAGGATCGCGCCCGCCTCCGCCGCCACCGGCGGGTCGAAGCTGAGGCCGATCATCACGGCGAAAATCCCCAATCCGACAAAGGCGCAGCCGCGCCTGACCGACTCCTCGGCCCGCGCTTCGATCTCCAGCAGGGGGTTCATGGCGCCTCCGTTGTCCAGGCCGTTCTTCAACCGGACACACGCGGGGCCTGTTCCCTCATGCCGCGAGCGCCAGGGTCCATCCGGCCGGAAGGCTGAGCACAGCCGCCGCGGCCACCCAAATCCACAGGCTGGCCGGCGTGGTGTCCGGCGACCGGATGAAGCGCTCGTACAGCGCCGCCGGCACGCCGCTCAGCAGCAAGGTCAGCACCGCCAGCAGCACCGGCGACAGGAAGAACACCGCCCCCGGCGCGCTCAGCAGGAAGCCCGGCATCCACAGCGCGGCCGTCTGCCACATCACCCACACCGCCGGGGAGAACAGGCCGTTCACCAGGCAGATCAGCCCCAGCAGGGCCATCACATGCCGCCGTTCCATCAGCCGGCGCCCCCCGGGGCCGGTCCGAGCGACGGTACCATCCCGGCCGCCAGCATCGCCAGCGACAGAACGCCGCGCAGAACGAACACCCAGAGCGCGGTGATGGGAACGAGGAGGGGGACCGGCACGGCCTGCGGAGTCACCACCGAGACCGCCCGCACCGCCCAGTCGGTCAACGCGCGGAAGGCACGCCAGATGTAGTTCGGGGAGTCCGGCGGCAGGAACAAGCCGAGCAGGAAGCGCCCCACGCAGGTCCAGCCGACGACGGCCAGCGTGTAGCTCATCACCCAGAACGGAAGATGGTCCAGGGAAAGAACGCCTTGCTGCATGCGTAAGCCGTCTCCTTCGCCGAAGAAAAAAAGGGCGGGGCCTCGGGTGGAGGTCCCCGCCCGGATCATCGCACGTTGCGCGTCAGTCGACCACGGCTTCCCGGTCGGCCAGCCTGACCGCGCCCCGCGGGACACGGATGGAGTCGATGAAGTCCTGCATGGCGGCCGAGGGCTGGCGGGTGAACTGGCTGACCACATAGGTGACCAGGAAGGCCGCCGGGACGCCGAAGACCGCACCGGAGATGTTGTTGATGCCCCACAGCCGGGCCACCTCGCGGCCGCGCTGCTTGACGATGTCGGCGGCGTCCGCCCCGAAGATCGCGTTGGCGAACTCCACGAAGCTCGGCCCGTAGAACTCCGTCCAGATCAGGTAGGTGAAGGTCAGGACGAAGCCGACGATCATGCCGGCGCAGGCCCCGGCGTTGCTCGTCTTCTTGTACCAGATGCCCATCACCAGCGGAGCGAACAGCCCGGCCGCCGCGATCGAGAAGGCCCAGGCGACCAGGAACAGGATGTTCCCGCCGATCGAGCCCGCCACCCAGGCGGCGATCAGCGCCACGCCGATCAGGATGATGCGCGCGGTGATCAGGCGCCGCTTGCTGTCGGCCCGCGGGTCGATCATCCGGAAATACACGTCGTGGCTCAGGGCGTTGGCGATGGCCAACAGGAGGCCGTCGGCGGTCGACAGCGCGGCGGCGAGGCCGCCCGCCGCCACCAGGCCGGCGATCACGTAGGGCAGGCCGGCGATCTCCGGGGTCGCCAGGACGATGGCGTCGGGGTGGATGGTGAACTCGGCAAGCTGCAGGATGCCGTCGGTGTTGATGTCCTTGATGGTGACCAGCCCCACCTGGCTCCATGCCTGGACCCACTGGGGAAGCGAGGCGATCGATTGCCCGATGACGTTCTGGTAGACCTCCAGCTTGGCGAAGGCCGCGTAGGCCGGGGCCGTAAAGTACAGAAGAAAGATGAAGAACAGGCTCCAAGCCACCGAATTGCGCGCCTCGCGCACGCTCGGTGTCGTAAAATAGCGCATCAGGATGTGCGGCAGCGACGCCGTGCCGATCATAAGGCAGAATATCAATGCGAAATAATTGACCGCCGCGTTCCACGAGAACTGACCCGTGGCGCCGACGAAGGCATCGCTGTGGTGCTTGGCGATGCCGAGCTGGGCCTCCAGCGAGGCGATCCTCTCCAGCGCCTCGCCGTACATGAGCTGCGGGATCGGGACTCCGGTGACCTTGGCCGACAGCAGGACGACCGGGATCAGATAGGCGACGATCAGGATGATGTACTGCGCCACCTGGGTCCAGGTCACCGCCCGCATGCCGCCCAGCATGGAGCAGACCAGGATGCCGGCCAGGCCCACGAACACCGCGATCTCGAAGGAGATGCCGAGGAAGCGCGAGGCGATGATGCCGACCCCGACGATCTGGGCGACGACATAGACGAAGCTGGCGGTGATCAGCACGATCACGCCGAGCAGGCGCGGGAAGTTGCCTCCGTAGCGGGCGCCGAGGAAGTCGGGCACCGTGTACTGGCCGAACTTGCGCAGATAGGGCGCCAGGAGCACCGCCACCAGCACGTAGCCGCCGGTCCAGCCCAGCACGAATGACAGCCCGTCATAACCCAGCGCGTAGAGCGTGCCGGCCATGCCGATGAATGAGGCGGCGCTCATCCAGTCGGAACCGGTCGCCATGCCGTTGTAGATGGCCGGAACGCGGCGTCCCGCGACGTAATATTCCGACAGCTGCGCGGTGCGCGAAATGACGCCGATGAAGGCGTAGACGCCAAGCGTGAGGAACAGGAACAGATAGCCGATGACGCGGTTCGGCACCCCGAGCTGTTCGAGGATGGCCAGAATGACCACGAAGGTCACGAAGCCCCCGGTGTAGATCCCGTAGATCCGGCCGAGGTTGCTGGTGAAATCTCCCTTTTGGGACATGGACCTGCTCCTCCCTCAATCCTCGGCGACACCGAATTCCTCGTCGATGCGGTTCTGCCGGTGGGCGAACCAGAACAGCATCACGACGAAGATGATCAGCGATCCCTGTGCCGCCATGTAGAAGCCCAGAGGAAAGCCGAGGAAACGAACGGAGTTGAGCGTCGGGGCGAAGATATGGATCAGAAAGCTCGCCACGAACCAGATGGCCAGCATGAGCCACATCAAACCCGACGTGCGCGCCCAATAGGCCTGGGCCTTTTCGGGCGTGATCTCGGTGTTCTGCATGAGCGTGAACCTCCCGTAATTCGCACGTCCTCCTAAGCCGCCGGCAGGATGCCGGCGGCTGAAACGCTCCGGCGTCCTTTGCGGATTCGTTTGCCGGAGAGATTGCTTGTGTCGCGAATTGATACCATTGTAACAATGTCGTGACAAGGACGTCGCAACCAAAGCGCGGAACATCATCCGGGAGGGGAATGTGCTGCATGCGCTCAATCGCCTTTGGACGAGGAGGCCGCCGGTCGCCGCCGCCGACACCTTCCGCGCCTGGCTGTCCCGCCGCGCGGCCTATGCCGCCCAGAAGTGCGTGCTCGGCTATTGTGAAGTCAAAGCCGGCACCAACAAGGAGATTCTGTTCAAGGAGGCGGCGTTTCGCGCCGCCCTGGACACCTGCCGTTGGGAGGGCTTCGCGGCCGTTCTGGATGATCTGGTGATTCTGTCCTGGAGGCGGCTCGCCCCCCATGCCGCCGGGCGGGAGCCGGCCCTGGCCGACGCCTTGGCCGCCGTCCACCGCGCGGTGCTGGAGGAGGAGCCGCTCCCGCCCCATCGCCCGCAGGGGTGGGACGACGCCGTCGCCGTCTTCACCGCCCGCTTTGCGGAGGAGCGGACCATGCCGCCGCGCCCGCCGGCCGAGGTGGCGCGCCGCGCCGCCAAGCGGATCATGGACCGGCTGCCCATCCACGAGAACCATCGCCGCAGCGACGGCGAGGCCATCGTCGGCGCCGTCCAGTTCCATGTGGTCGCCGCCTGGGACGCCATGCTCCAGGAGGTGGATGCGGAGGCCGTGGCGGCCGATCTGCTGCGGGATGGATAGGATCGCGCCGTCGCCGCTCCTGCCGTGGCGCGGCCGGAACGGCCGGGTTTGCGGCAGGCTGGGCGGACGTCGAACCCGGATGGGGGCATGGACCGGAGCGCGCTGTCCCGAATCGACTCCTACCCTTACCGCCATCGCCTTGCCGAGGTGATGACGCGCCCGGTCGCGACCGCGCCGCCCGGCCTCTCCCTCGGCGAAGCGGCGGCGCGCATGGACATCCTGCGCGTCAGCTCCCTCGTGGTCGAAGGCGGACAGGCCGGCGTCCCCGCCGGCATCGTGACCGAACGCGACGTGCTGCACGCCGTTTCCCGCCGGGGCGCGGCCGCCCTGGCGACGCCGCTGGCGGCGGTGATGGCCGCTCCCGTGCAGGGCCTGCCGCAGGACGCCTTCGTCTATCAGGCGCTCGGCCGCATGGATCGGCTCGGCGTGCGGCACCTCGTCGTCTTCGACGGGGAGGGCCGGATGGTCGGCATCGTCACCGCCCGGACGCTGCTTCGCCAGCGGGCGGGGGAAGCCCTGGCGCTCGGCGACCGCATCCAGGTGGCTCCCGATGCCGCGGCTCTCGCCGCGGTGCGAGCCCGCCTGCCGGTCCTTGCCGCCGCCCTGGCGAGGGAAGGGGTGTCGGCCACCGACGCCGCCGCCGTGC